>SLOM01000213.1 GCA_007132505.1 Candidatus Sumerlaeota bacterium | reverse complement strand
CGGTCCATCCAGGAGGAAATGGAATACGCGCTGGACGACCAGCGCTTCTTCCGCCGGCGCACCGGAAGGTTCGGCGCCCGCGACCTCTCCGCGCTCCGCCAGAGCGATGCCGTGCTCATCGCCCTCCTGACCGACGGTGACCACGACCGCATCGAAAACGCGATCCTCCCGGGCCGAATCTCTGAAAGTGTCAACGCACTCACCCTGGCCATGGGGAACCCCGGCGACCCGCAAGCGCTGGAGGCAAAGCGCCGCGACCCCTTCGGGCTGGAGGAGATGCTGCGCTCGCGTTCGGTCCTGCAGGCGGGCCCTCTACGCGCCGAGCCCGGAAACGGGATCCACCTCTCGCCGGACGGACGCATGATGCTCATCGTGCTCTGGCCCATGCAACCCTCCAGCAACATCCTCGATTCGAGCCGCATTTTCCGGTTCCTCAACGAGACGCGCGACGCACTCTTTCAGCGGAACCCCGAATGGAAGGACTCGCTACGGATTGACTTCATCGGCCCGCACATAGAGAGCGCCGAAGGGGTTCTCGAAATCCGCGGGGATATTCTCTTTACGTCCATTGTATCACTGCTCGCCGTGATGATTCTCTTTTTCGCGGCGTTCCGGCAACCTGAGGCCCTGCTGTTCGTGGGGCTGCCGCTTGTGGTGGGCGTGATATGGACCCTCGGGTTTGCCAGCCTCTTCGTGGACCGCATCACGCAGGTGACGTTCCCCTTTGTTGCCATCCTACTCGGCCTCGGGATTGACTTCTCCATCCATCTATACAATCGCTACCTGGAGGAGATGCGCTCGGGCGCCAGGGTGGACAAGGCGCTTCGCCAGGCAATGACACACACGGGCCCGACCATCGTGGCGGGGGCAATCACGACCGGTTTTGCTTTTTTTGCCCTGGCGCTGACACAATTCCAGGGCTTCCGGGAGCTGGGCCTCTTCGGAGGCATTGGCATTTTCATGAGCCTGCTCGCCGTGGCAATTACAGTGCCGCCGCTGATGGTTGTTTTTTCCGGCATGTCCACCCGCGTGCGCGGGCCGGTGGCGACTTTGGGGCTCAAGAAGATCACCTACACCGTGCAGAGCTACCCGCGCATGGCCGTGGCGGGCGGACTCTGCATTGCCGCGTTCCTGGGCATGCACGCCACGGAGGCACGCTTCCACGAGGACTTCCACACGTTCCGGCAGCCGTCGGACTCCTACACAAGCCTGACCCAGCGCATCGTCGAGAATTTCGATATTCCGAGCAACCAGGTCTTCGTCATCATTCAGGAGGAGAGCCTGGAGGAGGCGCTGCGCACGAATGACCGCGTCTATCAGCGCATCCAGGCCGCACGCGACACCTACGAGCTGGTGGGCGTGGATTCGCTCCGGGTGCTCTATCCTGCGCCGGAGACCCAGTTCGCAAGCCTGGCAAGGCTCGAACGCCTGCCCACGGAACGGATCGCGCAGGAGCTGAGGCTCGCGGCGGGCGAACATCCCGTCCTGACCGGGGATTTCTTCGATCCCTTTATCGAACGGCTCCGAAACCTGCAGGGAAAGGCCTCCGCCGCACTGGAAACACGGCAACCACTCCTCGGCCTTGAGCAGACGGACGACCGCTCCTTCGTCGAGGCGGTCCGCGGCTACGTGAGCCTCGACCCCGGGCAGGGTGTCTATCGCATCATCACCCGTGTCTATCCACCAAAGGACAAATGGGTGGACGAGGTGCCGGCGCTGTTCGTGGACACCGTTTCGGACGGCCTCGGGCACGAGCCCGTCATCCTTGGCAGCGCCGTCGTCTCCAGTGAACTCAACCAGATCATCGCACGGGACCTGACGAAGGTTGTCCTGCTCGTGCTGGTGTCGGTCATTCTTTATTTGGCGTTCTATTTCCGGAGTTTCCCCCGCGCTTTTCTTGCCATGATTCCCGTGGCCTTCGCAATGCTCTGCATGCTGGGGGCGATGCACATGCTGGGGCTGCGGCTGAATTACGTGAACCTCGTCGCGATTCCGCTCATCGTGGGCATCGGGGTGGACAGCGGCATCCACCTGCTGAGCCGCTTCTTCGAGGGCGAAGGGCACAACATGCGCCTGGCAGTGGAGCGCACCGGGCGCGCCATCGTCATTACAAGCCTGACGACGGTGTTCGCCTTTGGGTCGCTCAGCCTTGCAGGCTTCGCGGGGGTGCGGGAGATCGGCATCCTGCTGATCGTGGGTACCCTGGCGACGCTTTTCGCGTCTCTCGTTTTCCTGCCCTCGGTGCTGCGGCTTCTTGACCCGCGCTATACGTTCACCGGCGGGCCTGGCGACGAAATAGGATAGGGCTTAACGGCCGGCCGCCGGAGCGGGGCCCTCAGGAGGACAGCGCCGCCAGCCGGCGGTTGAGCTCCTCCTCCCGAAGCGCAGCCAGAAGCTCCTCCAGGTCCCCCCCAATAATCCGGTCGAGGTTGTAGAGCGTCAGATTGATCCGGTGGTCGGTGACGCGGTTCTGCGGAAAGTTGTAGGTACGGATGCGCTCGGACCGGTCGCCGCTGCCAACCATCCCGCGCCGCAGGTCGCTGCGGGCCTTCATGTCCTTTTCCCGCTCCGCCTCCAGCAACCGGCTGCGGAGAACGGACAGTGCCTTTGCCTTGTTCTTCATCTGGCTGCGCTCGTCCTGGCAGGTAACAATTAGTCCCGTCGGCAGGTGCACGATGCGGACCGCCGAATAGGTCGTATTGACGCCCTGGCCACCCGGTCCGGATGCGCACATGGTGTCTATCCGCAGGTCGGAATCCTTCACCTCCACGTCCGTCTCCTCCGCCTCGGGCAGGACCGCCACCGTGGCGGCGCTCGTATGGATGCGCCCCTGCGCTTCTGTTTCGGGTACGCGCTGCACGCGGTGGGCACCGCTCTCGTGCTTTAGGTGGGAGTACGCCCCCCTGCCGGACACGGAGACGATGATCTCCCGAAAGCCGCCCCGCTCGCTTTCCGTCGCGGAGAGGGTCTCCAGCTTCCATCCCTTGTCCTCCGCGTAGCGGCTGTACATACGCAGGAGGTCTCCGGCGAAGAGCGCCGCCTCCTCCCCCCCGGTGCCGGCGCGGATTTCCAGGAGCAGGCCGCGCTCGTCCAGCGGGTCCGGCGGGATGAGCCGCTGCTGGAGCCGGCGGCCAAGCTCCCCGGCGCGCGGCGTGAGTTCCTCCACCTCCGCCTCCGCCAGCGCGCGCAATTCCGCGTCCTTCTCCGATTGGAGGAGCGCGTGGGCCTCGGCGAGTTGCCGCTCGGTCTTTTCCAGCTCCTCCGCCACGGCGATGGTTTCCTGCAGGCGGGTGTGCTCACGCCCGAGTTCCGCCATGCGGCGCGAATCCGCCGCCACCTCCGGCGACCCAAGCTGGTTCTCCACCTCGCCAAGGTGCTCGCGAAGCTGGTGCAGGTGTTCGGTGGTGGAGCGCGTCGTCATGCGGGAGTGCCGGGCAGGAGGGTCTTCTCGTAAATCCGGTGTGTCTTATGGTGCACGGCTCCGATGGACGCAATGGCACGGTTCATCGGGTCGTTGTCTTCCAGGATCCAGCCCAGCTCCGCGGAAGTGTAACCGAGCTGACGTCCCGCCTTGATCGTCTCCGAGATCAGCAGCGCCTCCAGCCCCCGGTTGCGGAACTCCTCCACCACCCCGAGCGCCATCATCCGGCAATGGTGGATGTGTTTGCGCAGCAGCAGGAAGGTGGCGATCTGCCGCGGACCCATCCGGCCCTCCATGAACCGCAGGGCAATGTTGTAGTCCGGCAGGGTGAGCGAGAAGGCCACCGGCTCCCCGTCCACTTCCACGAACTGAACCAGCTCCGGGACGACGATGCGCCGGAGCTCCCGGGCCATGTGTTCGATCTCCGCCTCGGTCATGGGCACGAAGCCCCAGTTCTTCTCCCAGGCGCTGTTGTACACCCGGCGCACGCGGGAGAGTTCCCCCCCGAAATCCTTCATGTTGAGGTGACGGGCGGTGACCTGCCTGCCTCCCCGCTGCAGCTTCTCCAGCAGCTTCCCGGCAACGCGGACCATACGCTCGCTCAGCGTGTCGCGCCAGACCCACCACGAAATCAGGTCGCGGGCCTTGGTATATCCGGCCGATTCGATCAGGCGGGGATAGGTCTCCGTGTTCCACGGCGTCATGATGGCGGGCGGAGCCATGAACCCGTGCACCAGTGCGCCGCATTCCTCGTTCGTGCTGAAGGAGCAGGGGCCGCGAAGTGCCTTCAGCCCACGCGCGGCCGCCCAGCGCTCCGCCTCGCCGAGGAGCGCGGCGAAGACCTCCTCGTCCTGCTCGGCGTCCAGAAATCCGAAGAAACCCACCCGCTCGCCGTGCGCCTGATTGTGCGCATGGTTCTCGATGGCGGCGATGCGGCCCACGCACTCTCCGTCCCTGCGGGCGAGGAAATACTCCACCTGGGCGTGTTCGTGAAAGGGGTGCCGGTTGCGGTCCAGCAGCATGCGCACGTCCCGCCGCGGTGGGGGAACCCACATGCCCTCGACCTCGTGGAGGCGGTAGGGGAGCTCCACGAAGAGGTTGAGGGCCTTGCGGCCGCGAACCGGGAGGACGCGGATGCCGGCCTTGCCGCCCAAGGTCAGGGTCCGGTGCCCGGTGCCTGGGGCATCACGGGTGCTTCCTCCGGTGCATCCGGCACGGCGGGGCCGGGAGCGGCCGGGTCAACCTGCGGGAGGGCGTCGTCCATGGGTATATCCGGCGCCAGGCTGGGGTCCATGGGCGCTTCCTCCATGAAGTCCTCCAGCTCGAGGCCCTCCTCCACAGCCGTCTCCAGCATCCGGACCCAATTCATCGCGGTCTGCTCGATGTGGGTGTCGGGGTTCTCCCGGGCCATCTGGCGGTAGTGCTCGATGGCCTTCTCGAACTCGCCCCGGCGGAAGAAGAGCTGCCCGATGCCGAACTGGGCGTTGATGGCCTGCAGTGTGGCGGGCTGCTCCGCCATGATGCGCCGGAGCATTTCCTCCGCCCGGTCCGGCTTGTCGAAGATGTCGTAGAACTGGGACAGGTTGCTGAGGATATCCGCACGCCGATTGGCATCCTCCACCTCCTCGAGGCTCGCCTTGAGGGCCTCCTCGCCCTCGGCGAACAGCTCCTCCGCGGCTTCCTCGTCCCCGGCCGAGCGCAGGTTGAGCGCCTGTGCCATCAGGATCTGCGGGTTCACCGGGTCGTCGGGGAAGCTGTCCAGGAAGAGCTGATAGACCTCGTTGCTCTCCTCGTACTTCTCGAGCCGGCGGAAGTGATCCGCGAGGATTTCCCGCGCCTGATGACGTATGGGCTCTTGGGGAGCTTCGGTCACCATGTTACGAAGGAACGCGCGGGCCTCCTCCAGCTGCTCGTCCTCACCAACGGACAGCAGCAGGATGTTGTGGAGCAGGCGCGCTTCCCCCTCCAGCACCGGAACGCCCTGGGCCTTCTCGACGATGGAGGCGGAGTTCTCAATGGCCCTCTCGCGCTCGCCGAGCATCAGGTAGATCTCCGTGATGGTGCTCAGCGCCTGCTGACCGGCCGGGTCCTCGATCGTGGTGCGATCGGCGACGGCCTGGAGCTGCTCGATGGCGTTCCGCAGGCTGTCCTCCCGCCCAAGGCTCAGGTAGATCTCCGCCAGCACGAAACGGGCATCAATGGCGACGTCCTCGTCGGGGTGCTCGGCAATGATGTCCTGAATGCGGCGGACGGCGAGGGGGATCTGGCGCTCCTGCAGGAGTTGCCGGGCCTCCATCAGGCGCTCCTCCGGCGTCCTCTGCCGGCAGGCGGAGGTGCCGAGGGCGGCACCAAGCAGCAGCGCAAGAAGGAGTGCCTGGCCCACCACCCCTGCCGCCGTCATTGTCTTGAAAAAGGTGCTCAAAGTTCGCTCTCCTTGGTTTTCCACGCGATCGGGGACCCGCCGGGAAGACCCGGCGGTTCGAGGGCTGAACGCTCCGCGCCGGGCCTTTTCAGCGCAAGCACAGTTGGCCCCCACCGCCCACCACCGGTGCATCCCCCGGCTTCGTCGGACGGTGTCCGTGGCCCACTTGACAGCAGTCAACAGAGCCCTGCGAGGCCTGCCCGGTCTCGCAGGGCCCGGTGGCGTCGAACCGGCGTATCGAAACAGTGAATCATCCGCCGATTCCGCCGATTCACGCCGAAAGGGGCGACCAGTCCATGGATGTGAATACAGCAGAGTCTGCGAGAGTATGTGGAATCAGCGGACAACTCCAAGGTCAGTGCTCCTCGAGCAAGAGAACGGAAACGCCCTGGCCCAAGAGACCCTCCATCACGGGCACCCTTGCGGGGTGGCGCCGTGGCGTGAGTTCTGTGAGAAGGAGGAGCACGCGACGACACCAGGACGCAGCGAACTGGGTGCGGGTTCGGGACATCGCCGATCATCCCCCCGGCTTCGTGGGACGGTGTCCGTGGCCCACTTGACGAGGTCCGCCTGCGAGCGACTGGGATTTGCCCTTGCCCACGGGCAAGAATGGGAGCAAGCCGCTAATCAATGGAGGAAGGCACGGGAATTTCCGGAGGGGGAGACCTTAAAGGTTCCTTCTCCCCATTACCTCGCGTGCACGGGCGGGCCATAGGGGTTCGTGTGTCACGCATTTCGACAGTGGGGGCCGTAAGATGAAAGGGCTGTCCCGTTACGTTTGTTCGTTGGTATGTCTGATTCTCTTGCCGGGGTTTCTGTTTGCGGCGGAGCCACTCGCCCTTGAACCGGAACTCAACATTGTGCTCCCGGCCGGGGCGGGTCCGGAGGTCCTGCTTCCCGGGGCACCTCCGGCAGACCCGCCCACACCGTCCACGATGGAAGTGTATATCGTTCTGGACGGAGAGCCCGCCGCCAAAGTGAGCGTGCTGGCGAAGTCCGAGCCTCCGGCAGTGCGCACGCAGCTCGTCCGCGAGCGGCTGGAGGAAATCGAGGCCGAGCAGGAGTTTCTGTCCCTCCAGCTGAAGACCCTCGGCGCGAAGGAGACCGCGCGCTTCCGCCGGCTGGCAAACGCCATCCAGGTCCGCATCCCGGTGGACCGGATTCCCGATGCCGCAGAATTGCCCGGAGTGGTCCGGGTTGAGCCCGTCCCCAGCTACGAGCTGCACACCGGAGGGAGTATCCCCTTTCTTGGCGCGCCAGCAGTCTGGAACCCCTCCGGCCTCAATGTCCAGGGCGACGGCATCCGGATCGGCATCATTGATACCGGGATAGATTACTATCACGCGAACTTCGGCGGGACCGGGAACCCTGCTGACTATGCAGGCGACGACTCGACAGTCATCGAACCCGGCACCTTCCCCACGGTGCGCATCGTGGGGGGGCACGATTTTGCCGGCGATGACTACAACGCCAGCTCCACGGACCCGGCCCACTACACGCCCAACCCCGACCCTGACCCCCTGGACTGCCACGGCCATGGCACCCACGTGGCCGGCATCGCGGCGGGGAACGG
>SLOM01000075.1 GCA_007132505.1 Candidatus Sumerlaeota bacterium | reverse complement strand
TTGCCCTCCTCCGCCGCAGTTGGGACGAACAGGTGGTAGGGCTGGAAAGTGTTGTCAACTTTCGAGAGGTAGTTCCGGGCGTGTTCCCCGGGCGGGAGTGGCATGGAAACCCCGGCCGTGGCGGCGAGCAGAAATGCCCCGGCAAAGGCCGCCAGAGCGATGGCACGAGTCATCTCCTACTCCCCAAACCGGATCACCCCGCCCGCTGCTCGGCGCGTACCTGGTCCTCGATTTCCTCGACGTCCACGCCGAGGCGCTGGAGCTGCATGCGGGCTGTGTTGCCAGTGGTGAACTGCCCGGCGAGGAACCGGAGTTCCTGAAGCGTCCTGTGAACGTCCGGTGCGTCGGGGCCGAGTTCAGTCCTCGGGCGATACCGGGCGCGGACCACCTCCCGGTAGAGCTCTTCCGCCCGTTCGGTCTGGCCCTGGAAGGCCAGAAGCCGTGCGCGGGCGTTCATGGCTTCGTAGCGCAGGAAACCGGCCTCTTGGCCGAGGTTCTCGAGGCGATTGTAGTAGTCCATCGCAGCGACGAGGGCTTGGGTGGCTTCCTCGGGGCTGGCTGTGAGCAACAGGTACATGTTCTCATGGGCGTAGCCGAGTGCCAGCAGTGCAGCCGCCTGCTCGAACGCGTCCCCGTCCCGGGCCGCCCACTCCTCGTACTCATTGAAGACGCGTACCGCTTCCTGCGTGTTGCCAACCGAGCCGATCTCGTCCCCGGCGAAGTAGTAGGCGTTGCCCATGAGAAAGAGGGCGTTGCGGGCGACCGGGGTATTCCCGTACTGATCGATAATCTCTTGGGTCAGATCAACGACCTCCCGCATCCCCTCGGTGCGTCCGGGCGTCGCCCATTCGTGCTGCTGGAGGGTGTTTTCGTATTGTTGGATGGCGGAGTAAAGCATGTCGCTGGCGCTTCGCAGCGTGGCTTCCTGCCGCTGGTTGTAGAAGATCACGGCGGCCCAAGCCAGGAAGATGACCGTCACGCCCGTGAGCAGCTTGTTTCCATGCATGCGCAGCCAGATGAGCGCGCGTTCGGATAGCTCCAGGACCTCGTCTCGCTGGAGTTCTTCTTTGGTGAACTTGATCTTTTTCTTGGCCATTCTGCGGAGTCAGCAGTTCCTGGAGGATTGGGGGCGTTTCTCCCCTTGTTGTTGAGTGAGCCAAGGAGACGCGGGGGCTTGCAAGCCTAAACGAGCCGCGCCACGCCCCGGGGGCCAGGAACTTCCCCCATGAGGGACTCACCTGGCCGTGCGCTGGGGCGATGCGCTGCTTGGAGGTGTTACCCGGCCGGGTCCAGCAATTCGACGCCGGAAGGACTCTCCACCCGCAATTCCACGGTGGCGCGGGTCTCCACCCAGACCACCGTGCCCTGGACTCTCAGCCGGTCGTCCACCGCGATGCGTGGATAGCCCTCCCCCTGCAGGTGCATCCGGATGTAGCCGGTCCGGTCATGCAGGATGACCCAGAGTCCCTGACTGCCGGCGGACACGGCGCGGACCGTGCCTTCGGCAGTGATCACGTTGTCCCTGTGCTTCGGGGCAATGTCGCGAAGCCGGAGCTGGGTTCCTGGCTCGAGCTCCTCCCGGCGGGGGTCCAGATATTCCGTTCCCGGCTCGCGGCCCGGCCAGCCCTCGCGGGTGTCGAGCAGCTCCTGGGGGACCGGCGGATGGGGAATCACGACCCGTTCAGGCGGCAGGGGCTCGTGTGAGAAGTAGGAGGGACTCGACAGTACCAGTTGCAGGTTCCCCCGGTAATCGCCCAGCTCCCCGGTGATCCATGCCGTCTCGCCGGGCCGCACCATGTCCTCCACCTCCTCCGGCCACCAGAAGACGGCATCCACGGCACGGTCTCCCTCGCGGAGGCGGATGGCGTGCGGCGCGCGGTCGCTTGTAGGCTCGCGGTACTCCAGCACGGTGCCGCGCAGGGAAAGCTCCCGCCCCATGAGCTGCGCGGTCAGTTCCGGAAGTTGGCCAAGGGTGAAGTAGCCGTCCTCGCCGGGTTGAGGGAACTCCCGTGCGGGATCGTCCGGCCAACCGGTCTCCGACTCGACCAGCGTGTGGGGGTAGCCCTCCAGGCGGACCTGATCGAGGTGGCGGATTCGGATTTGGAGGTTGCGGTTGAACGGCGTGAGAGGCCCACGGGCCGAGATGCGCGTCCCCACGGCGGGCATGCCGATGTCCCCGTGCAGTTCCTCTGCAAACTCCGGCCAATACACGAGCTCCACACGGCGCTGTTCGCCCTGGTGGGCGACAAGGCGGTAGGGCTCCCGCTCCCAAGTGGATCTGTGGGTGGCCACCACGCGGCCCTCCACGGTCACCACCGTTCCGGTGTCCGTGAGCATCAGCTCACCTGGCGGCCGCGCGTCCTCGAAGGGCTCGTAAGCAGCCTCGGCGGCGGAGGCGGCGGGAAACCCCACCAACACACACGCCAAGGCGAGTACCAGCGCCCGGCCCCTCAATGGCAAAGCGCGAAACCATCCCGCCGGTCCACTCATAGCAATTCACTCCGCTGGAGGGTATCCTGTTCAGGTGCATCCGAGAATGCTTCAGCCGACCGGCATGTCAACCATTTGGGCCCTGGCCGGGTGGCTTGAGGGGGCGCGGAGTGTGCATTCTTCCCTTGCGTCAGGAGCAATGAGCCAGCCAACTTTTGTTTGGCAGGTCAAACAGGGATTTGCAAGGGCCATCAAATGCTCAGTATCAAAAAAATGAAGTACAAGAAGACCGCCATCGTCATCGTAGCCATCGTGGTGGTGGCGGTGCTTGTGGGGCGGGTGCTCTCTGGCGACCAGGACGCTCCGGCTCCGGACCGTCTGGTGTTCGCCTTCCAGAGGCAGGCCGATCCGCGCCAGGTGCAGGAGAAGGCGGAAAACCTGGCCGCCATCCTGAGCGAGGAGCTTGGGATTCGCGTGGAGGTGCTTGTTCCGGCCAGCTACGGGGCAAGCGTCCAGGCCCTCGTCAGCAACCGGGCCCATGTGGCGTACCTGAGCTCGATTCCCTTCCTGCTGGCGCGAGAGGAGGCGCCGGTGGAGTTGCTCCTGGCCGAAGTTCGGGACGAGCGGACGGAGTACGATTCGATCTTCGTCGTGGCGAAGGATTCCCCCTACGAGACGATCGAGGACCTGCGCGGCGCGCGCATGATGTGGACGTCCGCCACGAGTGCCTCGGGTTACGTCTTCCCCTACTCGCGCCTCGTCCGTGAGGAGTTCCTTCAGCGGGGTGAGGATCCGGCGCGCTTCTTCAGCAGGGTGAACTACGCGGGGGGATATGACCGGGCGCTGGATGCCGTGGTGCGCGGGCAGGCGGATGTCTGCGCGGTGAGCTACTATACGATGGAGGGCGACCGCGCCGACCTGTATATCTCCGGGGAGAACCGGGAGAAGCTCCGTGTGCTGGAGCGCACCCCCGGCGTGCCGACGCACCTGCTGAGCGTGCGGAGCGACCTGCCGGAGGACCTTCGCGAGAGACTGAAGCGCGTCCTGCTCCGCTTGAGCGAGGAACAGCCGGACCTTTTCGCGGACGTTTACGGAGCAGCGAGCTTCAAGGCGGTGGAGGAGGACGAGCACGTCAGGATGGCAGTCGAGGCCCTCGAGAACACCGGACTGGCGGCTGGGAGGCTCGTCCGCTGATGTCCGTCGCAACGATTCACGACATACATCCGGAGATGCCGCTTCCTGCCGCGGAACAGCCAGCCCTGCCTGACGGGGCCCCGGTGCTGCGCGCAAGCAACCTGATAGCGCGTTACGCAGGCCAGGCGGAGCCCGCACTGGACGGTATGGATTTCGACGTGCGGCGGGGTGAACGTGTGGCGCTGCTTGGCCCCTCGGGGTGCGGCAAGACGACACTGCTGCGGGTGCTGGAAGGCTCCCTCCCGCTGGAGAGCGGCTCAATCCGCGCGGAGGGCAAGGCGGCGCTTGTTTACCAGGACTTCCGGCTGGTGGCGGAGCTTTCCGTGCTGAGGAACGTCTGCAGCGGCGCGCTGGAGGAGACGCGCGGGACGCTGCGCGGGGGGCGCTTCCCGCAGCAAATCCGCGAGCGGGCCATGGGTCTGCTGGAGGAACTCGGACTCCTGGCCTACGCCCACGAGCGGGTGAGCGGTCTGTCGGGCGGCCAGCGCCAGCGGGTGGCCATCGCGCGGGCGCTCTGTGCGCAGCCGGCCGTCCTGCTCGCGGACGAGCCGCTCTGCTCCCTCGACCCGGAGAATTCCGAGCGCATCCTCCGGCTGCTCGCCCGCCTCCAGGAGCGGCACGGATTCGCGCTCGTTATCTCCATGCACGACGAGGGCCCGGACCCGGGCTTCTTCAATCGCTTCCTGGTGCTGGAGAAGGGCCGGCTGAACCGCCAGACGGCCGACGCGGCCTCCGCCTGGGAATTCTTTGAGGAACGCCGGCGGCTGCTCCGCGAGGAGGAGGACGGGGAAGCGCGGCCGAGGCAGGACCGCTATGCCGGGGAGCCGTCAGGCGCCGCCGCGGCCTTCCGCTGGGGGCTCGGGATTGGCCTTCTGGCGCTGCTGCTTGGCTGGGCGATGAATGGGCTCGGGCTGGAGGGGAGCAGCTTCGGCGGCGCCCTGGCCGGGCTGACCGGCTTCCTGACCGCCATGGTGCCCGGCAGCATGGAGGAAGTGCGGGCGCTGCCTTGGGCGACGCTTGGCGCCGGGCTTCTCGAGACGATCCAGATGGCCATCCTGGGGACCTTCGCCGGGCTGGTGCTTTCGCTGCCGTTGGCGGTGCTGGCCTCGGAGCACACCGCGCCGCGCTGGCTCCGCCATCCCGTGCGCCTGCTTTTAAACGCCATCCGCACGATCCCGGCGATCATCTGGGCGTTGATTTTCGTGGCGGTGGTCGGACTGGGTCCGATCGCCGGGGTGTTCGCACTGGCGGCCTACTCGATGGGCTACCTCACCAAGTTCTTCTATGAAGGACTGGAAGGTGTGGACACGCGCCCGGCGGGTGCGCTGCGGGCCCTCGGGGCGAGTCCCTTTCAGGTGTTCTTCCAGGCGGTGCTGCCGGCCGCGCGTCCCGCGCTGCTGGCATCCTGCCTGTTCGTGTTCGAATACAACATCCGCTCAGCGAGCATCCTTGGCGTTGTCGGCGCGGGCGGCATTGGCCAGCACCTGATGTACTACATTGACTGGCGGCAGTTCCCCTCCGCCTTCGCGGGGCTGCTGATGCTGCTGGTGGTGGTTGTGGCGCTGGACAGTCTCTCCCAGTGGTGGCGGCGCCGGCTGGTGGCCCAGCGGGGCATTTGACCGGCTCAATTCTTCCCTCGCGCCCGGTGGCCGAAATCTTGCACCCCTATGGTTGAAACAGAGGGGAGTGCATACAAACCGTGTCCACCAAGACCGAACTTCATCTGCATATTGACGGAATGACCTGTGAAGGCTGCGCGGGGGCCGTGCGGAGGAAGCTCTCCGTCGTTCCCGGCGTTCAGGATGTGGAGGTGGACCTTGAGGGGAAGCTTGCCACGGTCCGGGCAGAGGGCACCGTCAGTCCATCCCGCCTTGAGGAGGCGCTCGCTGACTCCCCGTATAGCGCACGGGCAGCGGACGGCCCGGAGGGCTCTGCTCCCCCACCCCAACAGGATGAACCCGAGGAGAGCGGACACAGAGAACCGGAGGAGTCCGGCGATCACCACGAACACCCTCCCACTGGCGCGACGCTCGAGTTCGAGATAGACGGCATGCACTGCGCCTCCTGCGTGGCGCGCGTTGAGAAGGCGATTGCGGGAACCCCGGGCGTGAGGGGCGCGCGGGTGAATTTCGCCACGGAGAGCGCCGTGGCGGAACTGGCAGAAGATGAGCCCGATCAGGCGCTGAGCGAGCAGATCGTCGAAAGTGTCAGGCGGTCGGGCTACTCCGCGTCGCCTCGCGGCGGAGGCTTCTCGGAGGAGGCGGCACGGAAGCGGCGCGCCCGGCGGGAGGAGGAGGCCCGCTTGTGGTTCCGCCGCTGGACCATTGGCGCGGTGCTTTCCGCCCCGGTCGTGACCGTCGAGATGGGGGCTCACTGGTTCGGTCTTCATCTGCCCCTCGCGGTTGCCGGAAGCATTGCCTTCGTGCTGACGGCAGCGGTGCTTGTCTATACAGGCCGGCCGTTCTTCGAGGGAGCCTGGACACTGCTGAAGCGGTTCGAGTTCAACATGGACTCGCTCATCGCGATGGGCTCGGCAGCGGCATTCCTCTTTTCGAGCGTGGTCTTCTTCGCGGCCATGGCAGGAGTGACGATCGCGGACCGTGAAGTCTATTTCGAGACCGCCGCCGTCATCATCACGCTGATTGCACTGGGGCGCTGGCTGGAGGCACGGGCGAAGCTCCGGGCCGGTGATTCCATACGTGCCCTGATGGACATGGCGGCGCGAACGGCACGCGTGGAGCGGGACGGCGAGGAGCAGGAAATTCCCGTCGGGGAGCTCCGCCCCGGCGACATCATGGTCATCCGGCCGGGTGAGAAGATACCGACTGATGGCGAGATCGTCTCCGGTGAGTCGCTCGTGGACGAATCGCTGGTGACCGGCGAGTCAATCCCTGTCGAGCGGGCCCCCGGCGATGAGATTCTCGGCGCCACGGTAAACCGGCAGGGCCGCCTGCGGGCCCGGGTGACGGGCACGGGCGAGCGGACGGCGCTCGGCCAGATCCTGCGGCAGCTGGAAAAGGCACAGGAGTCCAAGACCAACGTCCAGCGGTTCGCGGACCGCATAGCCGGCGTCTTCGTCCCTGTCGTCATTTGTATAGCCATCGGGACGTTCCTTGTGTGGACAGTCCTGCTGGGCAACCTTGCCATGGGTGTGCTGGCGTCCGTGGCAGTGCTTATCATCGCGTGCCCGTGCGCCCTTGGGCTGGCCACGCCCACGGCACTCATGGTCGGCAGCGGTCTCGGAGCGCAACGCGGCTTGCTGATCCGCGACGCGGAGGTGATCGAGACGGCGCGGCGCCTGACAGCGATCGTTTTCGACAAGACAGGAACGCTCACAAAGGGCGAGCCGTCGGTACAGGCGGTGGTGCCACTGGGAGAGGAAAGCCGCCAGGAGGTTCTTCGCCTCGCGGGGGCCCTTGAGCGTGGCAGCGAGCATCCCCTCGCTGAGGCCATTGTCCGCGAGGCCAAAGAAGCGGGCGTGGACATCCCGGAGGTGGAAGGTTTCGAGGCTGTCTCCGGCTCAGGGGTGCGCGGGAAAGTGGAAGGGAAGGAGCTTCTGGCCGGGTCACCACGTTTCCTTGAGGAGCAGGGCTTTACGTTTTCCGGCAAAGTGGGCAAGCGCGTGCGGGAGCTGGAGGAACAGGGCCGGACCGTGGCCGCAGTGGGCGACATGGGAGAGAGGTCAGTAGTTGGGCTTATCGGCATAGCGGATGCGCTGAAGCCGGAAGCCCCCGCCGTGGTGAAGGCACTCCGTAAGGGCCAGGGCTTGGAAGTCTGGCTCATCACCGGGGACAACGAGCGGACCGCGCGGGCCGTGGCCCGGGAGGCCGGTATAGACGAGCACTGCGTACTGGCAGGGGTCCGCCCGGAGGACAAGGCCCGCAAGGTGGAGGAGCTTCAGCGCAGTGGCGCCAGCGTGGCCATGGTGGGCGATGGGATTAACGATGCACCGGTCCTTGCGCAGGCCGATATCGGGATCGCCCTCGGCACGGGGGCGGATGTGGCGATGGAGAGCGCCTCGATGACACTCGTCTCCGGGAACCTGGAGGGTGTCCTTTTGGCGATCCAGCTCAGCCGCGCCACGATGCGGAAAATCCGCCAGAACCTGTTCTGGGCGTTCATCTACAATACCACGCTGATTCCGGTGGCAGCAGTGGGTTACCTGGCGCCGGTGCTGGCAGCCGCGGCGATGGCGCTAAGCAGCGTGTCCGTCGTGAGCAATGCCCTGCTGCTCCGCTGGACTTTCAAGCGCCGGTGAGAGCCACCCCAGGACCCACAACGCCTGAATGAGGGCTCCGTGCATGAGCAGTACCATGACAGTGTTCATGCCATGCAGATTGAACTCCGTGGAGAGCGTACGGCCGGTGATGTCCTGGCTGGAAAGTATCTGCGCGAGCAGAGAGAACGCCACCACCCCGAACGCCACCCACGCAGCCCGGCTGACCCACCGCCAGCGGTACCAGAAGGCAAGCAGGCCGAGGGTCGGCGTCACCATGTATATCAGGTAATGCACCCGCACGTGCGGCAGGACAAGCATCATGGTGGTAATCCAGAGGGAGACCTCCAGGAAGAACACCATGCGGTCCGGTCGGACATTCCGGAGGGAAAGGCTCATCGCCACCGTGCCAAGTAGTATGGCAAGCGAGGCTCCGTTCGCCAGCATGCCGGCCCGCTGAGGGGAAAGATTAGCGATGTTGATGGTCCGCTCGCGGTCCACGTCCTCGCGGAAGGCCGGTGTGCTGTACAGGAAGATCAGTGCGTTCAGCGACACCCCGGTGCGCTGGCCCGTCTGCCCCGTCTGGTCCTGAACCACCTTCTCTGATTTCGAGCGGAATTCCGTGTAAAGGTAGGAGAGCCGCTGCGGCCCCAGGACCACACCGGGGAGCAGCAGGCACCAGAAGGTAATGGCAAGGACGGTGCCCACGGGCGGCCGCCACCGGCCCTTCAACAGGAAGGGGAGCATAAAGGCCGCAGGAATGAACTTCAGCGACGCCGCCAGCCCAAGAACAGCCGCCCCAAGCAGGTTCCTGTGCTTGTACAGCAGCAGCACTCCGATGATGCCGAGCGTATAGACCGTGGTATTCCACTGGCCCATCTTCAGGTTGCTGTGAATCGAGCGGAAACCCAGCACCAGCAGGGCAATCATCAGCCAGGGCGGCAGCCGGAACTCCCGAAGGAAGCGCCACTGCATCCAGAGCGCGATGATGACAAGCGTCAGGTTCAGCGTTGTCCAGAACCCCTGGGCGATGGGAATCGGCAGGAGCGTCAGCGGACCCAGCAGGAAGGCGTTGACCGGGAGGTACTTGTAGTTTTGCCCCACCTCCCAGGCGCTGTATGGGTTGCCGCCTTCCCAGAGGACGCCGCTGGCGGCGAGGGAATAGCGGGTGAAGTCCCCCCGTATGGTCCCCGTGTGCCAGTCCATCAGGGCAAAGACTCCCCACAGGAGGAGAAACACCGCGGCAATTGCCGTATAACGGGGCAGTCCGTCCCCACGCGACACCAGCGGGGAAAGCCGCGAAAGGATGCTCTTCGAATAGTGAGATGCGGCCGCCCTTGCTCCGGTGCGGGCGCGTGCTTCTGTTTCAACTCCGGCTGGCTGTGCCATCGCTAGAGGTCCTCTGCTGTCTGCGATGCCGGAACAACCGGCCGGGAATTACTCGGGAAACGGGGTTGAGGGGGTCAAGCGCGTCCGGCACCCGCGGGTGGTGGCATCAGATGCGTTCGAGCGAATCAGCGGGGACGAAGCCGCCACGCCCGTCCAGCAGTTCCACCCGGATGAAGCCCTGACGGGGTTGGACTTCGCGGAAGCGCACGAGCGTCCCGGCGGGAAGCTCCAGCACGGCCGTGGCGTCCGGACGCGGCTCGCTGCGCGTCACCGTGCCATCCTCGAGGACGACTGCATCGCCCCGGAGAAAGCTCCCCTGGTGCGCCGCCCAACCGGCGAAGAAGACCGCGGCGGTGAAGAACAGCGTCCACAGCAAAACCGCCAGCCAGTGCCCCCGCCGCTCGGGATCGGACACGGCGAGCGTCTTCGCGGCGGAATAGCAGAGAGTCAGAAAGAGGATCTGGCCGGCGATAACCCAGGGCAGCGCGGTGGTGCGGTGGAGGAGCTGCCCGAGGAGCCCCAGCAGTCCTGTCCCCGCATCGTTCGTGGCGGGAGATGCGACCTCAAGGCTCTGGCGCGCAAGGTCGTGACCGGGGTCAAGGCGCAGCGCCCGGGCGTAGTAGAGCACGGCACGGCCGTTGTCCCCGGCACGGTAGGCTGCGGTGCCTGCATTGAACCAGACGTACGGGGCCGTGTAGTTGCTCCGGCCCACCTGTGCGTAAAGGTCGCGGGCGCGTTCGGCCTCGCCGCGCTCGAAGGCCAGGTGCGCCTGTTCCAGGATGGCATTGGCCTCCTCCAGACTGCGGGCAGCCCCGGCCACGTTGCCTCCCATGGCCAGCAGGAGAGGGAATGCCAGCATGACGGCCGGAAGGCGGAACCGGAAAAGAAGGCTCGTATAGACACTCATGCGGCGCTCTTCTTTTCCTCCAGCGACAGGATAACCTTGCGCGCCTCCTCCAGCGCGCTGCGCCGGCTGTCGGGCGTGTCAGGCACGGGGGAGTAGCGAATCGCATCGCAGTCGCGCCAGATGCGCCTCAGACGGTCCCGGAGCCCTTCGTCGTAGCCAAGCCGCTCGAGTGCCTCGGCGGTTTCCTCCTCCGTGAGTCCCTTCTCGGACCGGGACAGCAGGCTCGCCGCATAGCTGACAATGCCGCTCTTCAGTGCTGCATAGAACTGCTCGCGGCCGGCCTCATTCATTTCCTTCTCGGCGGACGCCAGGGCCTCCTCCGCTGCCCGGCGGGCCCGGCGGAGGCGGATTTCCTCTGTCTCCTCAACGCTTCGCCGCTTCCAGACCATCCAGGTACCGTAGCCGAGGGCCGCCGTGAGGACAAGCAACTGCAGGACCCAGAACCAAGCCCGCGTATAGAAGGGCGGAGAGGCGGAGCCCATAAGCGCCGGCGTCAATGGCGAGGTGTCAATGAAGGCCACGTCCCGGCCGAGGACCCTGGCCTCAGCACGCGAGGGTTCGGCCGCCCCGGGGTCCGCACCACCGATCAGGCGTGTTCCGGTCCGGGCTGCCTCGATGCGGACCGGGATGGCATCGGTACGCCTCAATTGCTGCTCGCCAGTGCGTGGGTTGAAGACGGCAAAAACAAGTTCGGGGATTTGCGTCTCCCCCGCCTCGGTGGCCTGGAAAAGGAAATCGTACTCCCGTTCGGAAATCAGCACGCCGCGCTCGATGAAGCTCTCCGATCGGCTCTGCGTGTCGAAAAGGGCGAGGTTCGTGACCTGTGGGAGTTCCGGCGTGGAGACGAGATCGAAGAATCCCTGCCCACGGACTCTCAAGGTCAGGGTCAGCAATTCGCGCTGGGGCAGCTCCCTCCGGTCCACCTGGACGACGGGCGAGGCGTCCCCAATGAACTGCGCCACGGCTTCCGCTGGCTTGGAAGGGGGCGCCTGAACGGTGAGGGGCCTTCCCCTGACCGGCAGTTCCGCCGCGACGGTCGAGGACCGTCCG
Organism: Candidatus Sumerlaeota bacterium; assembly: GCA_007132505.1. Classification (GTDB taxonomy): domain Bacteria; phylum Sumerlaeota; class Sumerlaeia; order SLMS01; family SLMS01; genus SLMS01. The sequence continues at coordinate 12,733 of SLOM01000075.1, read as the reverse complement.
GAGATGAAATCGTCGAGTGGATGGCGGGAACTGGAGCGATCGGCCGGGATGTGAATCCGCAGGCGCGGGGGCTCAAGATTCACCGTGCCGGTCCGGGTGGGAACGACATAGTTTGTATAGACGAGGGTGCGCTCGAATTCCCGCCCTGCCACGTCCGCCGGCTCCCAGCGCACCTGCTGGCTCATGGCCCGCCGGTCCACCGCGGATGGGATCACGAAGTCCCTGCCACCGGGCTGATCCATCAGCTCCCAGCGGGAGAACTGCGGCAGTGCCGGGTCGCGATAGACGAAGAGGCGGATCGGCACGGCCTGGCCGCGATAGATGTTCTCCGGCAATTCGATGGTGGCAAAGTAGCGGCCGCGCAACTGCCGGTCCACCTCGGCGCGGTTGGTGCGGGCGGGCAGGACGTCCTCGAACCCGTCCTGGCCGAGCGATGGCGCGTCCACGATTTCGACCGTCACCGGGTCGGTCTCATACCAGACGTTGTTCAGCCGCACCTGCGACGGCGGAATGACAACCCTGCCGGTCTCGGTCGCCCGAAGCGTATAGACGTAGGATGTCTGGTACCGGCTCCGTGGCCCCTGGACGATCATGCGGTGCTCCTGCGAGGGCCCATCCACAAGCTCGAGTTCACGCACCTGTGTAAAGCTCGGGGCGCGATGTTGCTGCACGGTGACAGCGCCGTGGACGGAGACCATGAACCGGAACCGGTCCCCCACGACGACCTTTTCGTTCTCCACATGTGCCCGGATGCTTACGTCCGGCGGGGCGGAGCGAAGGGCCCGCTCCTGCGAGCTGCCGTCGCGTTGCGCCGGCGCCACCGCATGCAGCGACGCAAGCAGGAAGGTGAGTATCAGGAGAACGGACGGGTATGCACGCATCTGTTCTTGTCCCCCCCTACCAGAACTTCTCGGGATCAGGGCGCCTGGCGCCACCATGGCGCAGAACAATGTCCTGCCGCTCGCCAAGGAGGTTCAGCAGTTCCCTGGCCTGTTCGGGTGTGAGTTCACCCGGCTGCTCCGGCGACTCGTCCTCTCCGGGGTCTGGCTGCGCCTCGTCCGGATCACCGTCCTGGGGTTCGCCCTCCTCGTCCTGCTGATCGGGTTGGGACTCGCCTTCCGTCTCGTCGCTCTCTTCCTCGCGGAGCTCCTCGCCGGTGGGGATGTCCTGCTCGGCGAGCTCGTCCTCGCCGGGCATGGGTTGCTGATCCGGCTCGTCCCCGTCGTCGTCCATTTCCGGCTGTGGCATTTCCTGCTCCTGATCGCCGTCCTCTTCGTCGTCGTCCCGGCTTTCCTCCTGTTGCTCTTCCTGCTCCGGTGGCGGTTCCTCGCGCGCGAACATTTCGAGGAAGTGCTGCACCTGGCTGCGGTTCTCGCGCGCCGCATCGTTGGTGGGATCGTAGCGGAGAGCATCCTCGAAACGGTCGAGCGATCGCAGCGCCTCCTCCAGCGAAGCCTCGATATCCTCGTCCTCGGCGATGGCCCGGTAGGCCCTCTCCCAGTGCATGAGGCCGAGGTTGTAGTTCGCCCGCGCACGAAGCGAAGCATCCTCTCCGGCGCGCTGGATGGCCCGCTCGAAGGCATCAATGGCCTCACCCGTGCTGCCTTGACGGCCATGAACGATCCCGCGATTAAATGAGGCCACGGGGGAATCGGGAGCCAGGAGCTGCGCGCCGCTGTAGGCGTCTTCTGCCTCGGTGAGCTGATCCGCGAAGTAGGCCTCGTTGCCCCTTTCGATCAGGGCCGGCAGGTCGTTCCACCAGGTGAAACCCACATCGCGTCCCGCGTTTCTGTCCTGCGCGTGGGCAGCAGAGCCAGCAGTCAGAGCCACTGCAACGAGCATGGAAGCGGGGTTGGGGAGTCTGATCATCAGGCGGCCTCCTGCAGAGCGGGTACCTGTGCCTTGCCTGACGCGCGCGCCTTGTCGCGCCGGCGCCTCTCACCGAGCAGCCCCTCCGCCAGCAGGCAAAGCAGGGCCAGCGCAAGCGGCCACTGGTAGCGTTCCTCGCGTATCACGCGGGTCTGCGCGCCGAACTCACCCTGCTCCAACCGGCGCAGGTCCGAGACGAGAGGCCCGGGGTCGAGCCGGACACCGTCGCCCATTGTATAGGCGCGGCCGCCGGTCTCGTTGGCGAGAGTGGCAAGGATCTGCTCGTCAAGACGGGTTAGTACCTTGGCGCCGGTCCGGTCTTCAAGATAGATGCCGTCGGGCATGAGTACCGGAGACCCCTCGCGCGTTCCGATGCCGAGCGCGAAGATGATGATGTCATTTTCCGCGGCGCGGCGTGCAGCTTCCACGATGGCCTCGCTGTGGTCTTCGCCGTCGGTGAGCAACACGATGGTCCTGGTGCCGGAGCCGGAGCGCTCGAACGCCTCGATGGACTGGTCAATGACGGCGGGGATGTTCGTGCCCGGATAGTCAATGGCCCTGTGGTCCAGTTGCCGCAGGACCGTATTGACAATGCGGTAGTCGAGCGTGAGCGGGCACTGCAGGAAGGCGTCGCCTGCAAAGGGCATGATGCCCACGCGCTGGCCGGGGAGCTCCGCCAGCACCTGGCGCAGGAGCAATTGGGCGTGTTCCATCCGGGTTGGCGGGACATCCCGGGCGAGCATTGAGTAGCTCACATCCACGGCGAATATGATGTCGAGCCCGCGCTGGGGAAGCTCCTGCTCCCTCTCTCCCCAGTAAGGGCGTGCCGCCGCCACCACGGAGAAGCAGAGCGCGAGAAGGATCAGTGCCCCCTTGTGGAATCGCGCGCGCGTGGAGACGTTACGGTTAAGGATGTCCCAGTTCTCAGGCACGGCAAATCGGGAGAGCTTCGCGTCCCGGCGCCGGCGCGTAAACGTCCAAAGCGCCGCCAGGGGCACGATGAGCACAAGCAACCAGAGCACTTCGGGATGGATGAAACCCATCAGGGCAACCTCCTCAGCCAGAAGGCCCGCAGGAAGACTTCCATTCCGAGCAACAAGAGGCCCGGAAACCAGAAGACCATGAACTGCTCGTTGAAGTCGGCGACCTCGTCCACCTCGATGGGAGACCGCTCCAGTCTGTCTATGTCCCTGTACACCCGTTCGAGGGTCTGCTCGTCGCCAGCGTGATAGTACTCGCCGCCGGTCATTTGCGCGATTTCGATCAGGGGCCCCTCGTCAAAGTCCGCGCGTATGGAGAGGCCGGGAACGTAGGGCTGCCCCACGCCGATTGTATAGATGCGTATCCCGAGTGCCCGGGCCATTTCCGCTGCCTGGAGGGGCTCAAGGATTCCCGAGTTGTTGTCCCCGTCGGTCAGGAGGACGATCACGCGGGACTCCACCTCCGAGTCCTTCATCAGGTCTATTGCCCTGCCGAGGCCATCGCCGATGGCGGTCGCTCGGTTGCTGATGATTCCGTTGTAAATTGAGTCTATGAAGGTCTCCACCGCGTTCATGTCGAGAGTCGGCGGGCAGAGCACGGCAGTATCCTCGCCGAACAGCACAACCGAGACGCGGTCGTTCCGCCGGGTACGGGCAAACTGGGCCGCGGCGGTCTTGGAAGCCTCCAGGCGGTTGGGCTGCACGTCCCGCGCCTGCATGGAGCCCGAGACGTCAATGACCAGGGATATATCCGCCCCCACGGCGCTCGCGCTGTACTCCACTGTGCCGTACTGCGGCCGTGCCAGGGCGATAATTCCGAGGCAGAGCGCGGCGGTCCGGATCCAGGGCAGGAGGCGCCAGACGCGCTGACGCATGGAGGCCGGCAGGTCGCGCGCGATGGAAAGGTCGCTATACAGGATCGTGGGCGGGCGCTTCTTCTCGCGGCGGATCTGCAGCACCAGCCAGATGAAAGGCAGCGGGAGGAGCGCCAGCATCCACGGGTTCAGGAAACGGTAAAGCACATCTGTCATCATGCGGCCCGTTCCTCCGTGCTTTCCGCGGCCTGCGGCCGTTTGCCCCGCTCGGCAAGCTTCTCCGCCTTCTTACGGTACTCTTCCGAGACGAGGAATTGCTCCACCGTCCCGCAATCGCGCATGGCCTGATCCTCCATGACCGCCTGACGGGCGAACTTCGCCATGGAGGAGCGCTGCAGGAGTGCCCTCAGCTCGGCGGAGTGCTCCAGGCTGGAGAGCTCCGCGGCGAGCAGGACCTCCGTTTCGTCGTCGCTCATTTCGAGGACCGGCCGGTCGAATTCCCGCTCAAGGTACCGGCGCAGAATCGTGGAAAGTGTCGTATAGAACCGCTCGACACCGTGGGACTGAAGCTCCTCACCCGTCTTGAGTTCGCGGATGGCGGACAGGGCCTCCTCAAGGGGCGTCGGTGGCTTGGACGCCAGCACGCGGGCCGCCTGCCGCCGGAAAAAACCGAAGGCCAGCCAGCCAAGCCAGCCGAGAAGCACCAGGCCAATCACCACTCCCGTGCCCAGGATAACGTTACGCCAGAAGTAATCGAAGGGGACACCGAGCGGGCCGCTCAGCCCGGCCAGCTCACCCGTGAAATCGCCCTCCGGGGGTGCCACCTCCACGGGAAGGCGATCTGTTCTGACGCGCACCCCGGAGCCACCGTCCTCGCGCGCAAGAGTCACCTCGAAGGGGCCGAGGGTGTGTTCGCCCCTCAGAAGGGCTCTCCCCTCCACCGCGAAACGGTTGGTATCCGTGCGCTCCGGCTCACCGAAGCGCCACAGGTGCGCCTGCTGCCGGGGAACCTCAAATTCAAGCGTGTCATACCGCGCACCAACCGGGAGCTGGAAGGTCATGAGAAAGCGGCTGCCGACCTCCAGTTCTGGCGGTTCGATCTCGAGCAGAACGGGGTCTTCATCATCGGGATCCGGGGACGCCGGGGCCGGATCGGTCGCGGCGTGCAGGGCCGTGCTCCAGGCGAAGAGCAGGCCCAGCACCATCAGGAAGGTGGAAAGTCCGGAGAGACGCACGGCCTACCTCCTCGCGGCGCGGCGTATGCGCGCGGTGAAGAAGTTGACCAGCGGCAGCGCGAAGTCCTGATCCGTCATCAGGTCTATATGGTCAATCTTGAGCGAGCGCATCATCCGGCGGATTGCGTTGTGCCGCTCCCGGAGACGGCCCTCAAGTGCGACACGCACCCTCGGCGAGGAGGTGTCCACGAGCATTGCCTCGCCCGACTCTGCATCCTCCAAGTTGATCAGCCCGACGTTGGGAACGGAGAGCTCCCTCGGGTCGGTGATGGAGATCGCGATCAGGTCGTGGCGTGACGCCGTCACGGCGAGGGCCTTGCGTATATTGGGCTGCTGGAAATCCGAGAGGAGAAAGACGATGGATTTGCGGCGCTGGAGGCGGTTGAAAGTCTGGAGCGCGGAGACGATGTCCGTCCCGCGGTGGGCGGGTTCGTTGATCAACTCGCGGACGACGCGCAGCCCGTGCCTCCGGCCTTTCTTGGGGGGGATGTAGCTCTCCACCTCGTCGGAGAAAAGCATCAGCCCCACCCGGTCGTTGTTCCGTATGGCGGAGAAAGCCAGCACCGCCGTGACAATCGCGGCCAGCGGCCTTTTGCGGCGGCGCACCGAGCCGAAAAGCGACGAGGCCGAAACGTCTATGGCGAAGAAGACGGTCAGCTCGCGCTGCTCGATGTAGCGCTTCACGTGTGGCTCGCCGGTGCGCGCGGTCACGTTCCAGTCGATGGTCCGCAGGTCGTCTCCGAACCGGTACTCACGCACCTCGTTGAACTCCATGCCTTGGCCCTTGAAGGCGGAGTGGTACTCCCCCGCCATCACGTTGTTGACGATTCGCCGGGTCATGATTTCGAGCCGGCGCACGTCCGCTGCGTCTTCCAGGATTTCCGGGATCGGCATGGCGAGGTTTTCCCTTAGGGCACTTCCACCTGGTCGAGGAGCTGGCGCACGATGTGATCGGGGGTGATTTCCTCCGCTTCCGCCTCGTAGGTGGTGAGGATGCGATGGCGGAGCACGTCGGCGGCGATTGCCTTCACGTCGTCCGGGGTCACGTGACCGCGATGGCGAAGGAAGGCGTTGCCCTTGGAGGCAATGACAAGGGCGATGGATGCACGGGGGCTGGCACCGACGGCGATCACCTGCTCGAGCGGCCTGCCATCGTGCGTCCGGAAGCGTATCCCGTAGCGCATGGGGTCGCGTGTCGCGCCGACGAGATCCAGGATGTAGGTTTTGATCTTTTCATCTATATAGATGCGGTCAATCACGCTGCGCGCCTGACGGATTTGTTCCGGACTGACCACGGGCTGTGGTGCCGGGAGGTCCGCCATCTTGCCTCCCGCAGTCTGCACGGAGGTCATCGTGTCGAGCACCTTCAGCTCATCCTCCCGCTTCGGATAGCCGATGCGCAGCTTGAACAGAAACCGGTCCACCTGCGCTTCCGGGAGCGGGTAGGTGCCCTCCTGTTCGATCGGGTTCTGAGTGGCGAGCACCATGAAGGGATCGTCGAGCTTGTAGGTCTCATCGCCGATCGTGACCTGGCGCTCCTGCATGGCCTCCAGCAGGGCGGACTGCACCTTCGCGGGGGCGCGGTTTATCTCGTCCGCCAGGACGATGTTGGCGAAGATGGGCCCGAGCTTCGGGTCGAAGGTCTGTTCCTTTTGGTTGAAGATCAGCGTGCCGATCAGGTCGGCGGGCAGCAGGTCGGGGGTGAACTGAATCCGGGAGTAGTCGGCCTGGATGGTCGTTGCGAGCGTCTTGCAGGCCAGCGTCTTGGCAAGGCCGGGCACGCCCTCAAGAAGGACGTGGCTGTTCACGAGCAGCCCGATGATCATCCGGTCCACCATGTATTTCTGTCCGGCGATGACCTTGGCCATCTCCCCGGTCAGATCATCCACGAAACCGCTGTGCTTCTCAACCTCCCCGGCGATGGAAAGAACATCCACACTCATTCGGTCTTCTTGTCCTTTGAGGTTTGGTGGGGGCTCCGGGCTCACTCGTCGTCCCCGGCGTCGAAGGTAATCAGGTCCCGCTCGCCATCGCGCTGGTACCGCAGCATGTGGGTGCCTTGGATGGGCTGACGATAGGCGCGGCGGAAATCTTCTACAGACCAGAGACTCCTGCCGTTCATGCTTGTGATCAGGTCCCCGGGCCTGAGCCCGAGTTCATAAGCCTTTGAGTCCGGAGCGACTTCTTCCACCAGCAGGCCGGCGGTTTCCGTGTCACGGTCCACCGAGGGTTCGACGGCGAGGCCGAGGGTTTCCTCGATCTCCAGGCCCTCCTCGGGGAGGAGTCCTGCACCGCGGTCCGTTTCCTCAAGGTGCAGGCGCCTGACGGACTCCTCGTCCGCGCGTTCAGAGAGTGTCGCCTCGACCGACAGGCGCACGGGCTCCTTTTCCTGAGTCAGCCGCACGAGGCGTATGGACACTTCCTCGTCCACGCGCTTGCGGGCGATCTCGCGGAGCATTTCGTCCGGCCGGCGCACGGTCCGCCCGTCAATTTCCGTGATGATGTCCCCAACGCGGATGCCTGCCAGGTCGGCCGGGCTGTCGGTCACGACAACCGAAACCAGCACGCCCTCGGGCCGGTCGAGGTCGTAATGCTGTAGCTCGTTGCCGAGCGCTCGCACCTCCTCCATGGAGACGCCGAGATAGCCGCGGCGCGCCCGGCCGTACTCAATCAGGTCGTTCGCAACCCGCTGCGCATCGTTGGAGGGAATGGCGAAACTGATGCCCTGCCACATGCCGCTGCTGCTGGCGATGGCGTTGTTGATGCCGACGATGTCTCCGTCCAGATTAACGAGTGGCCCGCCGCTGTTTCCCGGCTGAATGACGGCGTCGGTCTGCAGGAGTTGGTCGTAATAGATCCCGGAGCCGAGGAAGCGCGACTTCGCTGAGACGATCCCCCGGGTCACCGTGTGGTTGAGGTCGAGCGGATTTCCGAGGGCCAGCACATGCTCGCCAATCTCCACCTTGTCCGAGTCGGCAAAGCCGATCGGTGTGACATCAAGCTCCTCAGGGATGTCGAAGGCGATGACCGCCAGGTCGCCGAACTCGTCCATGCCGGCAATGCGGACTGTTTCGCCCGTGATGACCGTGGTGCGGTCGTAGGAGGTGCTGCCATCCTCCCGTTGGTGGAAGGTGAGGCTGAGCTCGTTGCTGTTCCTCATGGGAGCAACAACGTGGGCGTTGGTGAGGATGTAACCCTTGTCGTCCTCCACCCGGACGACGACTCCGGAACCGGACACGGAGCGGAAGGGTGACAAACCGCCACGGTCGCGCCGTTCGAAAAGGAACTCCAGCAGGTCTTCCACATCCTCCTGCTGTGCCTGCGCCCTGCGTCGCTCCGGTTCGATGCTGATGTTGACCACGGAGGGGAGGACGTCCCGCACGACCTCGATGTAGGTGCGCTCGTCCAAACCGCGGCTGGCTGACTGCGCAGAAAGACCTGCCGGAAGGGCCAGCGTCAGGAAGAGCGCGAACCCCATGGCCACGGCCGGTTTTGTCCACTCTGAAATTATCATCTTGTAGCCTCACTTGCGGCTTTCGCCAGTCTGAACTGCACCGCCCGGAAGGCGATACAACAATCATACCGCCGGGATTGGAGCACCGTTTTCTCCCTCCCGTCAACTACACTGGCAAGCACCGGGCCGGGAGGGCGGTTTCCCACAAGCCGACCGGCACCGCATGAGGGGAGTTTGACGGGGAACGGGATCACACCGCGGGCCGTGAAGCCGCAAACGCCTAGAAAATCTTGTACTTGATTTCTTCCTGCCCGTCGCCCTCTCCCGGTTTCCCGCGCTCCCCCTTCTGTTTGCCGGGAGGCTCCGCGGGCCCTTCCCCCCCCTGATAGGGGACCGGGGTCATCTGGGATGCATCGCGGAAGGGAGGCGCGGAGGGTGGCTGGGGCCGGCGGCGCGGACGGTTCAGCCCACCGGCGGTGGGAATCGGGGTCCGGGCCTCCTCGGGACTGGGTTCCGGCAGCTTCGTGGGCATGGGCGTGTCACCTCGGGCCAACTCCAAGAGGGCAGACACCCCGGCGAGTTCCTCTGCCGCACCTCGTGTGTCAAGCCGCTGGCCGGCAAGCCTCTGGATTTCCTCCTCCGCGTAGCGCGCCGCGTCCCGGTCGGCCAACTCCGTGCGTGTCAATTCGGTCCAGCTTCGGGTTTGCTCGGGCAGCCGGAGGCTTCGCTCCACAAGGTCGGAATACCCGATCAGGGCGGCGGCCATGACGCTGGATTGGTTCAGCAACGTTCCCCTGGGCCGGACCCAGTCCACATGGTAAAGCTGGGCTGGGACCATCCCGCGGCGTCCATTGAATTGGCCGTCCACGGAAGCGGCCAGCTGCACTGCGAATCGCACCGCGTCGTCCAGCCGGGCGATGTAGTAGGGATCGCCGGTGTAGTCCGCCAGACGACAGAGTTCGCGGTAGCAGAACAGGACATTTGCGGCCAGGTATGGCGCCGAAACAGACTCCACGAAGCCCCCCTGCAGGTCGAGTCCGCAGGCGGCGAGCATCGTTGAGCCATGCATGGGCACGGATGCGGCCATCTGCCACGTAAACATCCATTCCGCCGCGTCACAAGCCAGCCTCAACCACCGGATGTCCCGATCCCAGTCGTAGAGGTTTATGTAGGCCATGACGGCCCAGACCGCATCCTGGCCCGCCGGCACCCCCGGCTGATCCTCGAGGGTCCCGAAGAGCACGCCGTTGCGAACGAACGGGGCGTAGTACTCCCCTGCCCGGACTGCCACATCGCCGTAGTGTTCGCGTTGCAGCATGGAGGCAGCGGAGGCCAAGGCAGCCACCCAGGGCAGGCCACCGGTCCCCTCCCAGGCCATGGCAGCGCCGGTGGTGAGATCGAAATAGGCAGGCAGGCATCCGTCGTCCCGCTGCACCCCGATGGCGTAGTTCAGGCTGGAGAGCGCGGCTTCCAGCCAGTGGGGGTGCCCCTCACCGAAGTGGGATTCCAGCGCGAGGGCACGAAGGATGAAGAAGATCGCCTCGGCGATGGTGCGGGAGTGGGCGGCGTCCGCCCCCGCCCCGAAACTGCAGGACCAGCCATGCTCGAGCGACCAGAGCGGGAAAATTGTTCCGCAGGGAGCGGTCTGCCGGGTGATGCGATTGATGACGGTGGTCCCGGCTTGAACGTACTCCTCGGCTTCGCGCTCGCGTCCGGACCAGAGCAGCACGTAGGCCGGCAGGGCCCCACTCAGCCAGCCGGTGTGCATCTGGCAGCGGAGAGATGCCTCGGCGGGAGCCTGACCGGACCACTCCATCGGCACGGTCTCAAGCAAAGTTCCGTGGCTTCTGTCGTAATGCCACTGCAGAATGCCTTCCGCCGCGTGGCGTGCGGCCCGCGAATGGGCCTCGCGGCCTGCCTTGGCGTCGGATGTCCGAACCGCCTCGTAGGCAAGCCGGAGCGCCTTCGTGTGGGCATCCCGTGCCGGGGAGGCAAAACGGAGGTCCAGGTCGAGGCGTAGCGGTTCGTTTTCCTCCAATTGGAAGTACTCGCCGCTGGGTGCCTCCGCGCCTTCCGAAGAGAAGGCGTAACGCACGGGGTTTTCCCGGTAGGGAAAACTTGTTGCGATATACGGCCCGTTGTCGCTCTGGCCGAATGCCAGTCCGCAGATATGGGACGGGTCGTATCCGCTTTGAAGCTTCTCGCCGAAGGTGATGCCGGTGCGGATCGCGGCGTAGCAGGCGTGGTTCCAGACCGAGACAAGGGGGAGTGCTGCCCGGTCCGCACGGAACGACCACTGGGGGTAGAGGAACTGCTTGGCGTCGCGCTGGACCTCGGAATAGGCGGGCCTCGGGAGGCTGGACTCGGTCGGGCGGTTGTCCCCATAGAAGACGCCGGGCAGCAGCCACCAGGGTTCCCCGTCAGTGGGCAGTTCCAGCCGGGCGACGAGCCGGCCCGTCAGCGGTTCGGATGTGTTGAGGATGGCGATGGCGACGTGGAGCCCCTCCCCGTCGGGGCTGATGCCGATTTCGCCGTCCACGGAAATCTGCTGTCGGCTGTAACCGTGAAAAAGGGCCTGATCCTGGGCACTGCCCATGACGAGGCGATGCAGGGCGACAGGCTGATTTTGCGTGCCCGCCGGCTCGTCCACCAAGAAGACGAGGAGGGGACTTGCGCTTCGCTCGCCTCGCGGCCGGTGCCGGGTCAGGCGGATGCCATGGCTCTCGAGTTGGAGCTCGTAAGCGCCGATCCTGATTCGTGAATCCTGCGCTCGGGAAGAGGTGGTCATGCGGCAACTCCCATGGGGGCCCATCAAGGGCGCATGAGGGGCACCATCGCAAGCGCGTTTTGGAGGCGGCGGCGGGGTTTTCCGTTGCCCTTGTTCGTGGCTGGACACGACATCTCGCGGGCGCGTGCGGAACCGGCAGCCCGGAGCCCCATCTGCCGGTGCTCCGGGGCGTGCCCGCAAAGCCATGGACAAGGACCGGTTACCTTGCCGCGAAGCTCCGTTTTCGGCCGCATTTTACTCCTTTTTTCCTGCCTGTTCATGCTGGCTGGAGAGGCCCTTGCGCGTCCCGGAGCACTCCCGGCCGACGGCACGCGCATCACCGAAGTGCGGGTGGAGGGCCTCAACAGGCTCTCCCCGGCCACAATCCTCCGCGTCATGGAATTGCGCGAAGGAGGCGTCTTCACCGAGGAGACATATCGGGAAGACCTCCAGATGATCTCCAATATTGGACGGATCAATCCCCTGGAATTGCGAATCGGATGGGAGGAGGACCCCGAGGCGGCGGGAGTGATCCTTACGGTCCACGTCCGGGAAAATCCGATGATCCGGGAGATTTCCATCATCGGCAACGTCCGGTTCAGCCGGACCCAAATCAAGAACCAGCTCGACTTCGCCGAGGGGGACATCCTTCCCACCGGCATTCGTGCCTCCACCATCCGTAGCCTGCAGAATTTTTACCGCGACGGCGGTTACCGGGCCGCGCGCGTCGCCGTGGACGTTCACCCCGTTGCCGGCGAAGAATCCATGGCAGACGTGGTCATAACCGTAAACGAGGGCCAGCGCATCCGCATCTCGGCCCTGCACCTGCCCGGGAATGACCACTTCCTGGACTTCTACATTCGCACCCGGGTGAGTAACTCCCCAGGCCTGCTCTTCTTCAACAACTACTTCGACCAGCACGCCATCGAGGACGACCTCGCGATCATCCAGTCGCTCTACCAGCGGGCCGGTTTCCTGGATGCGGAGGCGCGGCGGGGCCGGTTCGAGTACGACGAGGACAAGCAGAGCATCGAGCTGACCTACGAGATCGAGCCCGGGCCGCGCTACCGGGTCACGGAGGTCCGGACAGAAGGGGTCACCTATTTCACGCTGGACGAGATCGGGCGTCACACACGGAGCCTTGCCAGCCGAACCTTCAGCGGCCGCCGGCTCGTCCGCGCCCTTGACCGTGTGCGCGAGCTCTACGGCAACGAGGGCTACGTTGACACCGACCTGTCTTATCGGCTCGAGCGCGACCGCGAAGCACGCGAGGTCGCCATCGTCATCGAGGTGGACGAAAGCCCGCCCGTGTTTGTGGGCGATATTCGCCTTCACAAGGAAGAGTTCGACTTCGACGTGGAGCTGAACCTGTTCGACAGGTTCATGGACTGGTTCGCCCCTCCGACGAAGGATGAGACGATCCTGCGCGAGATCCGCCTGGTGCCGGGCGAGAAGTACCGCGCTTCAGACGAGCAGCGAACCGTCCAGCGGCTGCGTAATCTTGGGATCTTCCGGCAGGTGCGGGTCACACGCGAGCCCACCGTGGACCCCAACGTCCGGAATGCCGTGATCGAGGTGGAGGAGGACCCCGCGGCGGCCTTCGTTGGCGCTTC
>SLOM01000165.1 GCA_007132505.1 Candidatus Sumerlaeota bacterium | reverse complement strand
TGGTAGCCGGTGGTTGAGCGAAGCGACACCACCGGTAACCGGCGCGCGATTGCCCCCGACCCCGGGCAGGGGTCGCAGCCTTTACGCACCGTTACGGAAGAAGAACTCACCGCGGAGGGAATGAAAGGTTCCATCACAGGCACCGTTGTGCCGTGGCGGCGTGGCGTGAGTTCCATGAGAAGGAGGAGCACGCAACGGCGCTACGACGCAACGAAGAGGAAGCGCGGTCACGGTCTCACCGGTCATCCGCCGACGTGTCAGACACCCTCGAAATGGCGGGATGCACCCCCGGATGTTCACAGCGGGGACCTCAGCGGCCGGCAGCGACGCGGGAACTGGAGCGGGGGAAGTTGGGGTCTGCCTGCTCGAAGTAGTGGACAATGCCGTCGTAGAGCACCTGCGCGTAGGTGTTCTGGAAGGAGTCACTGGCGAGCATCTTGATCTCCTCGGGGTGGGTCATGAAGCCCAGCTCCACGAGGATGGACGGCATGTCGTAGATTTCGAGTACGCGGAAGCGAGCGCTGTTGATGCCGCGATAAGTGCCGCGGAATCGGGGGTGAGCCCTGATCCGGTCCTCCATGGCGCGTGCGACACGCCGGCTGACGAGCGCCTGGGACTCAAGTGCGTCCATCATCATGGAGGTGAGGATCCGGTTGTTTTCGCGGCTGACGCCGAGGTCGCGGTTTTCGAGCTGCTCCATGGCGCGTGCGGCGGCGCTGCTGTTGGCCTGCCGGTTCCATGTCCAGATTTCGAAGCCCCGGGCGCGTTGCTGGGCGGCGCGGCCCTCCACGGCGTTGGCGTGAATGGAGATGAACAGGTCACCGCGCTGGCGGGTGGCCTCTTGGGTGCGCTGGACGAGACCGATGCGCACGTCGGTGCGGCGGGTCATGCCGACGTCGAACCGGGGGTCCTGGCGGAGCAGGCGTTCGAGCTTGATGCCGACGGCCAGGGCCACGTCCTTCTCGTAGACGGCCCGGCCGTTCAGGCGTCCCACAGCGCCCGGGTCTGAACCGCCGTGGCCCGGATCAATGATGATGCGCGGACGTCTCCCGGGCGAGGCGGATGGGCGCGACACCTCCGAGGCGTCGTGGAAGTCGAAGACCAGCCGGCGCGGCCCGGCCAGTTCCAAGTCGCGGACCTGCACGGCGCCGCTCGTGCGGAAGTGAAGCAGCGCCAGCCGGCGGTCCGGCGCCCGGTCAATCCGGTTGCCGCGAATGAGCGTTTCCTCGCCGGTCGTCTTCACGGCGGAGGGGAGTGACCGGACCCCGTTGAGCTCGATGGTGACGACGTTGTCGTGCGCGGAGCGGTTGTGCACACGGGCCCGGATGCCACTGTCTGCTTCGATGACCACGCGTGTGAAGCCGTCGTGTTCGGCCAGGCGAATATCCCTGACCCCCTGGGCGGCCAGCCCGGTGGTGAAGAGGCAAAGAAGAAAGGCAAGGAGGGAGCTGAGGAGGTGGCGGGCCACGCGCGGAACCTTCCGACGGGGATTGAGCCGGGGAGTGATCGAGCGCACCCCGTCACCCCGGGGCGCAGAATCGTTCGGCGCTTGTCCATGCAACCGGCGAGCAATGTCAAGTTCAACGGCGCGGGAACCGGCCCAGGACCTGTCTGCGTCCGAACTCCGCCTTGACGGCTGGTTTCGGCCCGTTTTTGATCCCCCCCGCTGCGGCGGGGTCCGAGCACCCGAGCCGCAATCCTGCCGAAAAGGACCTCACGCCTATGCCGACAATTGACCCCGTGAAGCTCCGGCCGGGGATGAAGATCGTATCCGAGGGTTCACTCTTCCAGGTGCTGGACACCCAGCATCGCACACCGGGGAACAAGCGCAGCTTCGTGGTCTGCAAGATGCGCAGCCTTGAGGACGGACGCGTGCACGAGAAGACGTTTCGTGGCTCCGCCGACCACCCCGAGAGCGCCGAGTTCGAGCAGCGCACCTGCCAGTTCCTCTACTCCGATCAGGACGGGTTCCACTTCATGGACCTGACGACGTACGATCAGTTCCTCCTCGAGGAGAGCTTCCTGGGCCTGCAGGCGAAGATGCTCGTGGCCGAGGCGGAGGTGATCGTGTCCTACTGGAACGGCAAGCCGGTTGGGGTGGACCTGCCCTCGAAGCTGGTCTTCACGGTGACGGAGACGATGGACGATGTCGCCAAGGGTAACACGTCGGGCAGCATCACCAAGGAGGCGACGTTGGAGTCAGGCCTCAAGGTGCAGGTGCCGCCCTTCGTGAAGACGGGGGACAAGGTACGGGTGAACACGGAGACGGGCGAGTACGTGGAGCGCGCCTGAGCGCCGCCCACCATCGCTTCTTCCAAGGATTGCGAACGCCCCGGAGCGGCTCCTCCGGGGCGTCTTTCTGTCTATTCAGAGGTGTGGGACGGGCCTCAGGGCAGGAGCATGGTCCCACAGCCGGATTCGGTGAAGATTTCCAGCAACAGCATGTGCGGTTCGACGGAGCTGACGATGTGTACCTGCTTGACCCCGTTCTGGAGTGCCAGCAGCGCCTCCTCCACCTTGGGTATCATGCCACCGGCGATGATGCCCTCCTTGATGGCCTGACGGGCCTGCTCTGCGTTGAGGCTGCTGATTAGTGTTGTGGGGTCGTTCAGGTCCGCCATGACGCCGAGCTTGTCGCTCATGAGGAGGAGCTTGTCGGCCTTGAAAGCGGTGGCGATGCGGGAGCTTACGACGTCGGCGTTGACGTTGAGGAGCTGGCCTTCGGGGTCGCAGCAGATGGGGGAGACGACGGGGAGGAATCCTGCGTCCAGCAGTGTGGAGAGCAGGCGGGTGCGCACACCGTGGACTTGGCCACAGTAGCCGAAGTCCACCACTTCATCGCCGCTGCCACTGACCTTGACCGGCGGCCGGCGGGTGACCTCCACGGTGCCGCCGGAAGCGGCGGAGAGGCCTGCGGCCTGAACGCCGAACTTGTGGAGGACGGCGGTCAGCTCCAAGTTGAGGGTCCCGCCGAGGACCATCTTGAGCGCCTCGAGCGAGCCCTCGTCGGTGACGCGCCGCCCGCCGACGAATCGTGACTCATAGCCAAGCCGCTTCTCCATGTCGGTGACCTGCTTGCCGCCACCGTGGACGATGATCAGGCGGATGCCGACGCTGTGAATGAAGGCGATGTCCTCCGCCAGTGTGTGGAGGGATTCCTCCGAGCGGACAGCTTCGCCGCCGAACTTGATGACGAACAGGGCGCCCTTGAACTTGCGCAGATAGGGGAGGGCCTGCTTGAGGATGCCGATGTCTTGCAAGGTGGTGTGACTCCGGTCTTTGAAGTGGGGCCCCGGCAGGGGGCTGTCTTAGGGCGCGGGCGGACCGGCAGGGTCAACCCAGCATGTGGAGCAGGATGGCCTTCTGGACGTGAAGGCGGTTCTCGGCCTCGTCGTAGGCGGCATTGCAGGGGGCGTCCAGGACGGCTGCGTCCGCCTCGATGCCGCGGCGGATGGGCAGGCAGTGCATGAAGAAGCCGTTGTCGGTGCGCTTCATGTGTTCGAGCGTGATGCGCCACTTGTCGCGGTAGGGCGCGGCGGCGGCGCGCTCGGCCTCCTTGTCGCCGTAGTGACGGATGCTGCCCCAGCTCTTGACGTAGACGGCCCGGGCTCCGGGGAGTGCCTCCTCGAAGTCGTGATAGACACGCAGCGATCCACCGGCCCCCTCCGCAAGGTTGCCCGCGGTCTCCATGATGGCTGGGTCCAGTTCCCACCCCGGGGGGTGGGCGAGGCGGACTTCCATGCCGAACTTGGAAGCCTCCATGACGATGCTGTTGGGGACGGCGTTGGCCAGGGGGTTCAGGTGCCAACCCCAGGTAACGAGGAGCGGCTGGCCGGTGGGGTCGCCGATGCGGTCCTCGATCGTCTTGAGGTCGGCAAGGCTTTGGCACGGGTGATGGAGTTGGGACTCCATGTTGATGACGGGTACGGTGGCCCAGGCGGCGAAGCCCCGGTGGATGAGTTCACGGCGGTCTTCATCCCAGGTGCCGCCCGGAGAAAAGGCGCGGATGGCAATGGCGTCCACGTAGCGCGAGAGAACCTGGGCGGCTTCCTTGATGTGCTCGGACTTGTCGCCATCCATGAGTATGTCGCGGTACTCAAGGGACCAGGTGCCCTCCCCGCCGACGTTGAGGACCACGGCATGGCCCCCGAGGTGGTACATGGCGACGTCGAAGCTGGTGCGCGTGCGGAGCGACGGATTGAAGAAGACCATGGCGAGGGTCTTCCCTGTCAGGTCGCGGCGGAGCGGGTTCTTCTCGAGATTGCGGGCAACGGAGAGAAGCTGGCGCGTCTCCGCGAGGCTCATGTCCTGCGGAGCGAGGAACGCTTGAGGTTTCAACTGTGTTGTCCTCCGGGAGGGTTATCAGTCAGGGCCATGTGCCAAGCCAGCCCAGTGGCGGGGCGGTTTCGTCCGGCTGGTTGGGTGACATCAGGCGGTAGCACTGGTAGCCCTGCCCGGCGCCTCCCTTGACCAGGTTGTCGAGCGTACAGATGGCGTGCAGCTCGCCGGCGGGCGTGCGGCGGGGGCGCACCTCCGCGAAGTTCGTCCCGGCGATGGATTGGCATTCCGGTTCGCGGTCCAGGACGGTCTTGACGAAGTACTCCTTGTTGTAATATAGCTCGTATAGATCGCGAAGCTGTAGCTCCGTGACCGGGTCGCGCAGCTTGGCCGTCGCGATGGCAATGATGCCCCGGATGATGGGAATGGAGACGGGGGTGAAGTCCAGGCCGTCAAGCGCCGGCGAGCCTGCCTCCCGCAGCGTCTGTACGCATTCGGGCACGTGCTGGTGCTCAAGCACCTTGTAGGCGCGGGCGGATTCGGCGCGGACGGGGTGATGGGTGGTCTCCCGCACCGTGGCCCCGGCGCCGGATGAGCCGGTGAGGGCCACGACGGACGGACGGCCCGTCAGCATGCCTTCCGAGGCCGCAGGCAGGAGCGCCAGATTGATCGCCGTGGCGAAGCACCCGGGCGAGGCCACCAGCCGGGCCTTCGCGATGGCCTGACGATTGACCTCCGGGCAACCGTAGACGGCCGAGGCGATCAGGTCCGGACGGGGGTGCTCCCGGCCGTACCACTTCCTGTATTCGTCCATGTCCTTCAGGCGGAAGTCGCCGCTCAGGTCAATGACGCGCTTCCCCGCGTCCACCAGCGGCCCAAGCACCTCCGCCGAGGCGCCATGAGGCAGGGCACCGAAGATGAAGTCGCATTCCACGGTGAGCTGTTCGTGTGTGGGATCGGTGAAGGCAAGGTTCGAGACACCGGTCAGATTGCGGTGGACCTTCTCGACCGGGACTCCGGCCCTGTTGCGGCTCGTGGCAAAGACGACCTCCACCTTGGGGTCCTGCAGGCAGAGACGAAGCAACTCGCCCCCGCCATACCCCGTGGCGCCCAGGATGGCGACTCGGTCCTTGCGGTTTGTGGTCATTCTTTGACTCCGACTTTGAGCCCGGCGCTGTCCGCGAGAAGCTGGGCCAGTTGGACCGGCTCGCTCCGCGCGTTGGCGCAGGGTACGTTCATCTGCTGGGTGATGTAGGACGTACCGACGGAATTGTCCGTGACGGGACCGCTGACAACCTCCGGCCGGTGGTCGAGCTCGGTGAGGAAATTGATCCCGCCCCAGGCACCCACCAGGTCGTTCGCGCAGAGGATGCGCGCCCTTGTCCGGCGGTGGATGCTCGGGTCCTTGAGGATACTGTCAAGGTGGTACCCGCCGATGATGCCGTCCCCCAGCTCCAGGACGATGAGCTGAGGAGAGTGTTTCTCGAGGAGGGCAATGACCGAGCGGGCCACCGCGGCAAGGTCCGAGCAATTGACCGTGCTGGGCAGACCGCAGTCCAGAAAGGAGGAGACGGCCACGGCCCCGTTGTCGGCCATGGCGAGCGTGTCGCGCAGGGCGGCGACCCCGGAGAGTTTGCCCGCAGCGATCCGCACGCCGCTGTGGCTGAGCAGGCGGATGCATTCGCTGGCGGCGTAGGTCTTTCCGCTGTTCATGCAGGTGCCGAGGACGAGGACGATGGGCGGTCCATTCGTGGGGATGCTCTCGCACGGCGGCAGGGCATAGTCGCGTATGTTGAGGAGCTTCCCGTGGCGGGTGGCCTGGCCGAGGACCTCCAGCGGGATGGGCGGACCGAGGGCCTTGTTGGCGGAGATGCAGGTGCCGATCACGCCGCCAACGTTGAGGAGCGAGAGGGTATCGCCAACCTTGAGGGTCTTGGGCGCTTCCCCCATGTAGCCGTGAAGGGCCTGGCGCGCGCCGAGAATCCCGGCCAGCAGGTTGCCCGAGACGACCTTGGCAAGCCTACCGGAGGGCAGCTCCAGTTCGCCGTAGACCTTCCGCTCGCCGAGGGCGCGGCAGACGATGATCGCGCCTTCCTCAGCCCTGCATTCGGGAGAGACCTCGACAATGGATCCGATTCGCGCCGGTGAGGTCCCGGAGGCGACACGGTCCAGCCGTATTTTTCGTGTGAATTGCAACCCGCCCTTTGCGGGGCCGGTGCCGGAAGGGGCTTTGGCCTGAGTGTCCGACAATACCGGGATTCCTCCTGGAAGCTGTGACGGCCGGCGTGGGTGGGGACGCCACGGGTTGGCTTGCGTACATCTGCCGGCGGACCATGCAGACTCCTCCGGCAAAAAAGGGGGATACAGGTACTCGCGCGCGGAGCCGGGTTCAATGGGGAATTGCCCCCCGGCGGTGCAAGAGGCTCGGCAACTCTGCCCGGCGGGACTTTACCTCTTGGCCGGAGGTGTGCCGCTCCCCATTATTCCCAGCCGCCGCTACGGATCATCGGAAGCACCCACGACATCCGGCGCGCGCAGACCACCCCACCGGAGAGCAACAGACAGCAATGAGCGAGACAAGAGACGACGTGTTCGGAGCCCGCCGCGAACTGACCAACGGGACGGACGGGGAGGTGACGTATTACAGCCTCCAGCGGCTGGAGGAGGAGGGCGTGGGCCACGTCTCGCGCCTGCCCTTCAGCATCAAGGTGCTGCTGGAATCGGTTCTGCGGAACCATGACGGCTTCGCCTTCACACGCGAGCACGTGGAGAGCCTCGCCAAGTGGGAACCCAAGGCCAACAAGCGCGAGGAGATCCCGTTCAAGCCCGCCCGGGTCGTCCTGCAGGACTTCACCGGCGTGCCGGCCGTGGCGGATCTGGCGGCCATGCGCGACGCGGTAAAGCGCCTCGGTGCCGATCCCGCCTGCATCAACCCGCGGATTCCCTGCGACCTTGTGATAGACCACAGCGTGCAGGTGGACTTCTTCGGCGTCCCCGATGCGCTGCTTCGCAACGAGAGCCGTGAATTCGAGCGCAATCGCGAGCGCTACGAGTTCCTTAAGTGGGGGCAGTCCGCCTTCCACAATTTCCGCGTCGTACCGCCCTCCACGGGGATCGTGCATCAGGTGAACCTGGAACACCTCTCGCCGGTAACCTTCCGGGACAGGGAGCTGGGCGTGGCCTACCCGGACAGTTGCGTGGGGACGGACTCGCACACGCCGATGGTGAACGGTCTGGGCGTGGTGGCATGGGGCGTTGGCGGCATTGAGGCGGAGGCGGTCATGCTCGATCAGCCCATCTATATGCTGGTGCCGGACGTGATCGGCTTCAAGCTGACCGGCGAGCTGCCAGAGGGCACCACGGCAACGGACCTTGTGCTGCGCATCACGGAGATGTGCCGTAAGCGCGGCGTGGTGGGCAAGTTCGTGGAGTTCTTCGGGCCGGGCGTGAGCACCATGTCGGTGTCGGACCGCGCCACCATCGGCAACATGGCGCCGGAGCAGGGTTCCACGGTGAGCTTCTTCCCCGTGGACGATCAGACGCTCCGGTACATGGAGCTGACCGGCCGGCCGAAGGAGCTGATAGACCTGACCGAGCGCTACTGCAAGGCACAGGGGCTCTTCCGCACGGACGGCACGCCGGACCCGCTCTTCACAGAGACACTGGAGCTGGACCTCGGGACCGTGGAGCCGTCGCTCGCCGGGCCGAAGCGCCCGCACGACAGGGTGCCACTCAGCGGGGCGGGACGGGCCTTCCGCGAGACGCTCACCGCACCCGTCGGACCGAGCGGGTTTGGCCTCAAGGAGGAGGACTTGCCGCGGCGCGCCACGGTGCAGCTCAACGGCGCGGAGGATGAGATCTCCCACGGCTCCGTCGTCATTGCCGCGATCACCTCCTGCACCAACACGAGCAACCCTTCCGTAATGCTTGGAGCGGGACTCGTGGCCAAGAAGGCAGTGGAGCGGGGCTTGACGGTGAAGCCCCACGTAAAGACCTCGCTGGCGCCCGGGTCCACGGTGGTGACGGACTACCTGGAGAAGTCGGGCCTGACGACGTACCTGAACCAACTCGGGTTCCACCTTGTGGGGTACGGCTGCACGACGTGCATCGGGAACTCGGGTCCGCTGCCGGAGCCGGTGGCCAGTGCGGTGACGGAGAACAACCTGGTGGTCTCCGCAGTGCTGTCCGGGAACAGGAACTTCGAGGGACGCATCAATCCGCACACGCGGGCGAACTATCTGGCGTCGCCGCCACTCGTGGTGGCCTACGCGCTGGCGGGCAGCACAGCCCTCGACCTGCTGAACGATCCGATCGGCCACGACAAGCAGGGCGACCCCGTCTATCTGCGTGACATCTGGCCGTCCAACGCGGAAGTGCTGGAGGCGGTGCGGTCCGCCGTCAGCCGCGAGCAGTTTCAGGAGAAGTACGCCGACGTGTGGAAGGGCTCCGAGGCGTGGCGCGCCATCGAAAGCGAGCCGTCGCCGCTCTACGCGTGGAAGGACGACTCCACGTATATCCAACCGCCACCCTTCTTCGATGGCCTGACGCAGGAGGAGGGCAGCATCAAGTCCATCCGCGGCGCGCGGGTGCTAGGGTTCTTCGGTGATTCGGTCACGACGGACCACATCTCTCCCGCGGGCGCTATTGCGAAGGGGTCCCCGGCGGGAGACTACCTTGAGAGCCTTGGCGTGGAACGCAAGGACTGGAACAGTTACGGCTCACGCCGCGGCAACCACAACATCATGATGCGGGGGACCTTCGCGAACATCCGGATAAAGAACCTGCTCGTCCCCGGCTCGGAGGGGAACGTGACGGTGCACCACCCAAGCGGCGAGCAGGCGACGTTCTTCGACGCCGCGGAGCGCTACCGGGCCGAGGGCACGCCGACCATTGTGCTGGCGGGCCAGGAGTACGGCTCCGGTTCCTCGCGCGACTGGGCGGCCAAGGGCCCCTCGCTGATGGGCGTGGCGGCGGCCATCGCAGAGAGCTACGAGCGCATCCACCGCAGCAACCTGGTCGGCATGGGCATCCTGCCGCTCCAGTTCAAGCCGGGTGAGACGGCGCTGACCCTGCGGCTGACCGGAAAGGAAGTCTTCAGCATTGAGCTTCCATCAGACCTGCAGCCCGGACAGGAGGTCACCGTGACCGCACGGGACGAGGACGGCACGGAGAAGACCTTCCAGGCCATCAGCCGTATAGACACCCCGGTGGAGACGGGCTACTACCGGAATGGCGGCATTCTGCAGGCCGTGTTGAAGCGGCTGATAAAATAGAAGTAAGGAGCGGCGGGGGCTCAGCGCCCCCGCTTTTTCTTCCGCTCCTCCTTCCATTCGATCTTCTTCCGGCCCCGGGCGGCCTTCAGGATCTTCTTCTTCCGGGGGTCCTCAGCCTCCTCGGGTGACAGCCAGAGGTGGGGCGGAGGAGGGAAGGGGACCTCGGGCTGGTCGTGTGTGTCCGCCGCGGGAGGCTTTGGTTTCGCGGGCTTCTTCTTCGCGGCGGCCAGCTCACGGTTTTTCTCCACCGCCTCTCGGAGCGGGGCTCGCATTGTCTCCTCGCGGCTGTTCCATGCGGCTTCGCGGGTGATCCACTCCTCGACGGAGAGGTTGCCCGCGGCAGCCTCGCCCAGTGTCTCCAACCCAAGCGTTCCGGCGTACCATTCCTCGGGGAAGCATTCCGGCCCGTGCCGGGCCACACAGAGCGCCGCCAACAGTCCTCCGAGCACCTCGGCCTCGCCGCCACGCGCCATGAGCCCCTCCATCGCCCTTCGTGGCGGCGCGTCGGAGAGGGCCAGCCAGAGGACCCACGCAAGTCCGGCCGGGGGGAAACCGTGCTGCACGTGCGCCACGCGATGCGCCGGGTTGTATTCCTCCGCGGTGCGCACGATGGTGGACCTTGCGAGATCCTCGCGCCCCTCGCGCAAGAGGCTGGGAAGGGGGGCGAGTGCCTCCACCAGCCCGCGCGGCCGCGGATCCCAGCCGGTCTCCCGCCAGGCCCGGTGTTGCTCCCTGCGGATTGCGTCCTCGAGCGGCTCCAGCCTGTCCCGTATAGACGCCGCGATATCCGCCGGCCTGCGTTTCGGGTGGGCCGCGAGCAGCTCCTCCACGGCAAGGCCAGCAGCTATGGCAGCCGACTGGGACAGGAGCCGGGCATGGGTCAGCCGTGCGAGGCGGCCGGCTGCCTCCAGCGGCTCGTCCCACTCCATCACCACGGGAACGATTCCACGCAGGGCAGGACCGAGGCCCTCGCTGATTTCCGTCTCCGCGAACCAGTCAGGCTCCTCCCAGGGGTACGTCTCGCGCCAGCCCTCGATGGCCCGTCGGAGAGGCCGGCCGGGGGCACGCAGCAGTCCGGTTCCTTCGCCCTCCGCGCCGCCGGCCAGTTCCAGGAGCGCCACACCGGCGAAGGCCACGGGCGTGCGGCCGAGGCTGTCCGGGTGCGACGCGAGCAACGCCGCCAGGAGTTCCTGCCCCGCCATGCCGTGCAGGCCGGGGAGGGTGTTGCGGTCCGGCTTTTCCGGGAAAAGGACGCCTGTTGGGTGAAACCCCTCCGGGGGGGCGCCCCAGACCTGCAGGACGTGGCCCTCCTTCAGGTTCGTCACCGGCCGGCCGAGGGCCGACCCCATGAGCGCCGCGCGAAGGATGTCCTTGCGGCGTGTGCTGTCCGGATTCATTGGTGCCTCCCGTTGGTGGTCCGTTGCCCCGGGCTGCCACGAGTCCAACCGGAATCGGTTACGATGGCCATTGAAATCGAACGCAAGTACCGCGTGCGAACGCTGGGGGGTCTCAGCCTCCCGGAGGGCGTCCGGATTGAGCAGGGGTATTTGACCAAGTCCGGCTGCACGGTGCGCGTGCGCACGAAGGGGCCGCGTGGATTTCTCACACTCAAATTTCCGGCAGAGAAGCCGCGCAAGGCGGGGGCGCCGCTTGAGCGGCGGGAGTTCGAGTACGAAATCCCGCCGGACGACGCGCGGGAGCTGCTCGGGCTCTCCCGGTTCACGCTGTCCAAGACGCGCCACCTGCTGCCTGGCGGTGTGGAGCTGGACGTCTTTCACGGCCGGCATGAGGGGCTGGTTCTGGCGGAGTACGAGAGTGCGGACGGTTCACAGCCGGAGCCAATCCCGGGCGTCGAGTGGGTGGAAGTGACGGACGATCGTCGCTATTCCAACCGCTGGATCGCGGAGCACGGTGTTCCCCCGGAGGAGTGAGAACGGCGGCAAACCGCCTGCTACTGCTTTATTCCCCCTCGAGGGTGGAAGGCAGAAGCTATCCATCAATATATCATCCACCGATTCCGCCGATTGACGACGATGGTGGCTTATGACCGGCACTTGTAAAGCTCTCGGGGTAGCCCAAGAGCGAAAGTCAGAATGAACCACTGCGACACGGAGACATGGTGGCTCCCCCGGAGTATCAGCCGCCTTGGCCTCGAATTGCGTTAGTATTCCCAGGCCAAAGGAGCCGGCAAGACCCGTGGGATGCTGCCCAAGTCTCCTATCTGCGGTGAAAGCCCTTCTCTGGACAGGTACTCCAAGCAGTCCCTGGTCTTTACACAGTATCTGCGTGAATCGGCGGAATCTGCGGAGACATCGAAAGCCGGTGGCCATCGAGCCGAGGAGCTGGGGAGCTGAGAGCCTTGGGACGAAAAAAGCGGGCACGGCCGAAGCCGTGCCCGCAGCGGGGGAACCTCCGGGATGGCCCGGGTGCTCAGTCGTCGTCATCGTCGTAGATGGCCGCGTCGCCGAAGACGGGAACTTCCTCCTCCTCGCCCTCGCCGAGTTCCTTGGCCTCGATGTCTTCGCCCGGTGCGGCAAGGCGCTCGACCGTCGCGATGATGTCTGCCACGATGCCGGGGTATACCCGCACGCGGATGTGGTGTTCGCCAAGGGTCTTGAGGTTGGCCATGTCTATACGCCGGCGCTCGATCTCTATGTTGTGTTCTTCCTTGATGGCGGCGGCGACGTCACGGGAGGTGACGGAGCCGAAGACCTGGCCACGGTCCCCTGCGCGGAGGTGGAAGGTGAGGCGGGCCCCGTCTATCTGCTCGCGGATGCGCTCGGCGCTATCCTTCTCCCTGGCCACGAGGGCCTCCAGCTTCTTTCTGCGGCTTTCCACCTGGCGGAGGTTTGCCGCTGTTGCCTCCAGGGCCATGCCGCGCGGGCCGAGGTAGTTGCGGAAATAGCCCGGCTTGACCTGCACCGCGTCGCCGGCCTGGCCGAGGTTGTCCACGGATCGCAAAAGGACGACTTTCATCGCTGTATCTCTCCAGTCTCGGGGTCGGGTTGCCGCACGGGGATGCGCGGCGCTTAGCGGTGCCTTTCGCTGAAGGGCAGGAGCCCCATGTAGCGGGCACGTTTTACCGCCGTGGTGAGCAGGCGCTGGAACTTCGCGCTGGTGCCGGTCATGCGGCGGGGAAGGATCTTGCCGTTCTCGCTCACGAAACGGCGGAGCGTGTTGACGTCCTTATAGTCAATGTACTCGGCCTTGGAGGCGCGGAAGTAGCATACCTTGCGGCGCGGGAAGCGGCGCCGGCGCTGCGGGTCGCGGGGCGGGCGGCGGTCGCCGGGTCCACCAGCGTGGCGTGGGGGCCGTGGGGCACCCTCCGGGCTGCGGGGTGTGTCTGCCTGCTCTGCCGCGGGCGGTGCGGCGGGCTGCTGTTGTTCGGGAGCCGGCTGCTGTCCGGTTTCGGGCGGTGTGGCCGGGGCGTCTTCCCGTGGTCTGTCTTCGCTCATGGCTGCTGCTCTCTCCGTTTGGTGTCTATCTTCGTCCGGGGTGACCGCCTTGGGCGGTGGCCGTGTGTTGTTGGTCTAGAAGGGCAGGTCGTCTTCTGTCTTGTCTCCGCCGCCATTGCCGGAGCCGGAGGGGTTTTCGGCAGCGTCCTGCCCGCCGTAGGAATAATCCCCCGCATCTTCTTCCCTGCGGCGGGGGTTGTCCGATTCGTAGGATGCGGATTCATCGCGCGCGGAGGGCTCGCCGTACTGCTGCCGGCCCTGTCCGCCGCCACCGCTGGCTCCCTTGGGGCCGAGCGTGATCTGGTTCGCGACGACGACGGGGTCGCGGCGCTTCTGCCCGTCCCGCGTCTCGTATTCCTCGATGCGCAGCCGGCCCTCCACCAACACGAGTGAGCCCTTGTCGAGATACCTTTCAGCGATCTCCGCCTGACGTTCCCACACGGTGATCTTGATGAAGAGTGTCTCTTCGGTCTGGCCGCGGCGTTCGTTGACGGCGATGCTGAAGCTGGCCACCGTCTTGCCCGTGCTGGTCTGCCGGATTTCCGGTTTCCGTGTCAGGTTTCCGATTAAGAAGACTTTGTTGAGAAACATAGAGGGCTCTCCTTCAGGAGCCACTGAAGAGCGGCGTCAGCTCTTCTGCTCGTCGTCCGTGGGGAGTTCCTTGTCGGTGGGGACGTCCGGGTCCTTGGGGCCTTCTTCCGCAGGGCTCTGGCCTTCGGGAACCTGCAGGTTCTCCTGAGCGGAGGGGACCTCGTGTGTTTCGGGCTGCGGTGCGGCCTCCGGGGATTCGGGGGAGGGCTGTTCCGTTGCCGTCTGGGCGGGAGCTGCTTCGTCAGGCCCGGTGCGCGCGTGGCGCGGGCCGGCGTAGGGCCCGCGGGGGCCGCCGGTGGGAGGGCCTCCGGCGAGTGTGCGTGGTCCGCCGACGCGCGGCATGCGATCGTCCCGAATAAGTGCGGGATTGCCCGTGGATTTGCCCTCGACGGCGTGGGTCACCATGTGGCGGTGGATTTCCTCCGCAAGGCGGCAGTGGCGCTCCAGTTCGGTGAGAGCCGGGGAATCGGACGCTGCGTCGAAGAGGAAGAGGACGTAGTAGCCCTCGCGGCGCCGGTTGATGGGGTAGGCGAGCCGGCGCTTGCCCCAGACGTCCACCTTCTCGACCGTGGCCCCGTACTGCTCGAGGATGCTCTGGATTTTTTCGGTGGTTTCTTTCTGCTGCTCTTCGGTCCGCACAGGGTCGTAAAGAGCAAGCAGTTCGTACTTGCGTACGGCCATGGCAACCTCCCTTGGGCTCTTGTCTCCGGCCGTAATGGTTGCCAACGCCGGAGAGGGTATGTGCCGCTCTGCCGGATTGCAGGGCGGTCGGCCGCGGAAAAGCGCGTGGCGCTCCGCGGCGGCGGGAAGGAGAAGCCCCCCGGCGTCCCCGGTCAAGCACGATCTTCATTCCGTCGCCGCTGCCGATGGACAGGTCTCCCCGATGCGCGAGACGGTGCGCCATCCGACAGGCTGGGTCACACCTGCGGCAGAGGGTGGGAGGTACATCTGGCTGCGAGGGCCACCGGCCAATCCCGCTTGCCTCCGAAGCCTGCGCGGGCGGCGATGAGGGTCATGAACGCAACCCCACCCCGCTTCATTTACTTTGATGCAGGACTGACGCTTCTCCGGCCGAAGCCATCGGTCGGGTACCACTATGCCTCCGTGGCGGCGGAGTTCGGAGCCGTCGCAGACGGGGACAGATTGGAGAAGGCTTTCCTGGCTGTCTGGCCCGCACTGGCGGAGGTGCCGCTGAACGAGCCGGGCACACCTCCCTACGGCCGCACAATGGAGGAGGCGCGCGAGTTCTGGAAGGAAATCGTGCGGCGCACCTTCGACCTTGCGGAGCAGACGCTGCCACATGGGCCGGAGTTTCAGGGGGCGCTCTTCGACCGCTTCGCCGAGGCGGGGTCCTGGGAGCTCTTCCCCGACGTGGAGCCGGCGCTTCGGCAGTTGGAGGAGCGTGGTGTCCCCTGGGGCATCCTGAGCAACTGGGATCCACGCCTCCGGAGCATCCTCGGAGGCTTCGGCCTCCTGAACAGGCTTGAGGCATTGGTAATCTCCGCGGAGGTGGGCGTGGAGAAGCCTTCGCCCGCGATCTTCCGGGCGGCGGAGGAGGCTTGCGGGGGCTTGCCGCCGGAGAGTCTGGCACTCGTGGGCGATAATCCGACGGACGACGTGGCGGGCGCCCAAGCTGCGGGCTGGAGGTCATTCCATGTGCGGCGCACGAGGGACGGGAATGGCCGGGGGGGCACGGACCTACTGGACGCCGTGCGCGATCTGCTCGGGACGGAGTGAATAAGCTGCGTCCCGTTGCGGCAGAGCAACAGCTGGCGTTGTGCCCGTGCAACGTTTGAATCGGTGCAACGTCAGTTTCGCGCAGCGCTCTCCGTCGGCCCACTCTTCAGGCGAAGTTTCAAGACTGGAGTTCAAGTTCCGTAATATCAGTACTCTGCGCCCATCCTTCCGTTGTTGCAGAAAGAAAAACGACCCGAGACTCCGAAGTGGCCGCGCTCTTGCCTTCTGTAGCGGGCAGAGAAACGGTCCCGGCCTCTGAAGGGATGGAGGAGGGGAGAGAGGGACGAAGCACACAGCTCGCAAGACCGGCGGCAAGCCACTTTCGAGCTCCTTCACTGTTCCGGGCTGGACACTGTTTCTCGGACATATCCGCACCGCGGCAGCTGACAGGCGCCTGACGGCCAAAGTTCAGCAGTTGGCGGACCAAGCTTCGCGGGGGAATCAGCGCTTTGGGATGGGGGGCATCCAAATGCGTGCGATTCCCCCGCGTTGAATTTTTATGCTCGTCCGTCTGGGTACTTGTTCCCATTTCGCCGGCTGAGAGACCCGGACCTCACGGAAAATCCGCCTCACGCACCCGCCAGGGGGAATATGGGCCTTGCCGCTGGCGCTCCAAAAGGCTACTCCCATTCTCATGGGATAGCATACGAGAAGCGCCGGCCCGCTCCTGTGCGGCCCGAGGAGGAATCCGATGGCGGTACTTCAACTGGACGAAATCCTGACAAAAATGGTCGAGTTGGGGGCCTCGGATCTTTTCATCAAGGCGGGCGTCACGCCGCACATGCGCGTGGACGGGAAGATCAAGCCGCTGGACTACGGTGAAATGGACGTCCAGGAGGTCCAGGACATCGCGTACGGCATGATGACCGAGGAGCAGATCGAGAAATTCGAGAAGATTCCGGAGATGGACCTGGCCCTGGGGATAAGCGGGGTGGGGCGTTTCCGGGTGAACCTGTTCCGCCAGCGCGGCTCCGTGGCCATGGTCTTCCGCCATATCCGGTCGCCGAATTTCAACTTCAGCGACCTGAACCTGCCCCCGGTCGTGCAGAGTCTGGCCGAGCGCAGCCGCGGCCTGGTGCTGGTGACCGGGACGACAGGGTCGGGCAAGTCCACCACCCTTGCTGCGATGATCAGTCACATTAATGCCCACCGCAAATGCCACATCGTCACGATCGAGGATCCGATCGAGTTCCTGCACGCGGACAGGGAGGCGATCGTCAGCCAGCGCGAGGTCGGGTTCGACACGAAGACCTTCTCGGATGCGCTACGTCACGTGATGCGGCAGGCGCCGGACGTGATCCTGATCGGAGAGATGCGCGACTTGGAGACGGTACAGACAGGCATCGCCGCCGCGGAAACGGGACACCTTGTGTTCTCGACGCTTCATACGATTGATGCGGTTCAGACGGTCGAGCGGATCATCAATTTCTTCCCCGCCTACCTTCACGCGCAGATCCGCATGGAGATGGCGCTGGGCCTGCAGGGCGTGATCAGCCAGCGGTTGCTGCCACGCAAGCGGGGGAACGGACGGGTGCCGGCCTGCGAGGTTCTGGTCGCTTCGCCCTTCATCAAGAAGTTGCTGAATGAGGGCAAGACGATGGAGATCCTGCCGGCGATCCAGGAGGGCGGCCACTGGGGGATGCAGAGCTTCAATCAGTCGCTGCATAAACTGATCACGGAAGGCATGGTGTCCTTCGAGACGGCGCTGACCTACGCCACGAGCCCCGAGGAACTGCGGCTCATGGTGGAGGGAATCACCTCGGGCACGCGGATGAGCGGCATGCACGTACCGCTGGATGAGGACACCCCACCGGCCGGACGGAGTCAGCAACCCCGCACCGCACCGGGGCAGACACCGGGCCTCCCCACCCACCAGATCCCCAAGCGGGACTTCTGAAGCGGCGTCTGGCAGTTCGTGCCGGGGCATCAGGCATTGACAGGCCGTGGCGCGGACTGGTCTAAGCACGAGTGACGATGAGGACTGACCGGACCGGCACCCCCCAGCGTTTCCCGAGCAGACTGCGCGACCGCACACCGCTGCTGGTGGGTGTTGTGGTGATTCCGCTGGCGGCGAGCTGCACGTTCGCGATGCTGCCACAGATGCAGCGGGCGGGAGAGCTGAACCCCTCCCCGCAGCGGCATTACGCGGAGTGGCGTGCTGCTTCCGCCGAACGCGAACGCCGGCCGGATTGCCGCGTCACCGTGGAGGGCCGGAATCATTGGGGACAGGACGACGTTGATCCCCAGGATTCGCCAATCAAACGGGTGACGGCCTGGCTGGAACCGGAGCGAAAGGCTCCCGTTGAACAAGAACGCATTGTTTCCCCTCCCCCGCCGCGGCCACCCCGGGCCACGGCGCTGTCGGCCCCGCCCACCGCTGGGCGGGCCCCTCCCTCGATCTGCTGACATGGCGGTGCGCCAGACCCTTGCGGAGTTCCGCTGGCCACCCTTCGGCGCGGGGAGAGTCCTGATTATGGGCTCCCTTGTCCGGCGGGTTTGGCTTCCCGGGCTTTTTGACGGCGAAGCGCCTCCTCCTCCGGAGCCGCCATTTCCCCGGCCCACACCGGCGGAGATGCTGGCCGGAGAGTTGGAGCGCTGGTTGGCCGGAAAGGCTCCCTGGCCGGCTGCGGACCTCGAGATGGACCGGCTCCCCCCGTTCACCCGCGCCGTGCTGCTGGCGTGCAGGGCCATCCCCACCGGGGAGACCTGCAGTTACGCTGACCTGGCGGGGAAGGCGGGCCGGCCAAAGGCCACCAGAGCCGCAGGAAACGTGATGGCGCGAAACCCCTTCCCCCTGCTGATCCCCTGCCACCGGGTTGTTCCCTCGGCGGGAGGGTTGGGCAGCTATCAGGGCGGAACAGAGATGAAGGGCTGGCTGCGAGACCTTGAATTGCGCTCCCGAGCCGGTACCATACAGTGACAAATGGCGGCATCGCCCAAGAAGGTGCGGCGCCGCCTCTCCCCTCCGGAAAGGCGAGAGAAGAAAATGATTCAAACGCTGATGCGCATGGTCTTCGGCACCAAGCAGGACCGCGATGTGAAGCGGCTCAGGCCGGTTGTATCGGAGATCAACGAGGTATTCGACAAGCTCCAGTCCGTGCCGGACGATGAATTGAAGGACAAGACGAACGAGTTCCGCAAGCTGCTGGGTGTGTCCCCGCGTGTCTCGCGGTGCGGCGAGGAGACTGTCTATCACGAGAGGGCGGAGGATGTGCTTCGCACGCATCCGGACGTGGACAGGGCGGCCTTTACGGCCACGCGGCGCGACGCGCACCCGAGCGACCTCGTGGCATGGGTGAAGCTGCGCGAGGGACTCGCCGCCAGCGACGACATCGCCACACAGATCCGCGGAGGCATGGGCCGGCTCGGACCCGGGTATTCGCCTGCACATGTCTTCTTTGTGGACGAGCTTCCCCGCACCGAGGACCACCGCGGCCGCACCGTGACCGACTATCACCTGCTGACGGTGGCCACCGAGCAGCTCGAGCTGGAATCGTGGAAGGAGGCGCGGTGGAAGGACCTGCGGGAGAAGATCCACCCCGAAGAAGAGAAGTACGGCGTGATGGATCTGATCCCCGAGGCTTTCGCCGTCATGAAGGAGGTCTGCCGCCGGCACCTCGGGAAGAAGTGGATGGTGGCGGAGCAGGAGATGGAATGGATCGCGGTGCCCTTCGACGTGCAGTTGATGGGCGCGGTGTCCCTGGCCGAGGGCAACATTTCGGAGATGGCCACGGGCGAGGGCAAGACGCTGACGGCGATCATGCCCCTTTACCTGCACGCGCTGACCTGCAAGGGCTCGCACCTTGTCACGGTGAACGATTATCTGGCACGGCGCGACTCGGAGTGGAACGAACCGCTCTTCCGCTTCCTTGGCATGACGGTCGGCTGCCTTGACAAGACACAGCCCCACACGCCCGAGCGCCGGGCCATGTACCTGAGCGACGTGAGCTACGGCACGGTGAACGAGTTCGGGTTCGACTATCTGCGGGACAACATGGCGCGCCACCGCACGCAGCTCTCCCAGCGCGAGCCTTACTTCTGCATCGTGGACGAGGTGGACTCGGTGCTGATTGACGAGGCGCGGACGCCGCTCATCATTTCAGGTCCGGTTGACAGGTCCACCGAGCAGTACGACCGCATCCTGCCGAGCATTCGTGACCTGGCCGGCAAGCAGAACATGGTGATCAGCCGGCTGGCAAAGGACGCCGAGGAGCTCCTCGAGAAGGAGGACACGACCGACGACGAGGCCTTCGAGGCCGGCGTAAAGCTGCTCCAGTGCCACAAGGGCCTCCCGAAGCACAAACGCTACATGAAGCTGCGCCAGGAGCCCTCCTGGGCCCGGATGCAGGACCGCGTGGAGATGGAACTGATCCGCGAGAAGCGCATGCCGGAAATCGAACGCGACCTCTATTTTATCGTGGACGAAAAGAACCGGACGATCGAGCTGACGGAAAAGGGGCGGAACGAGCTCTCCCCCGACAATCCGAACTACTTCGTGCTGAGCGACATCGTGGATGAGTTCGCCCGCATCGAAGCGGATGACGAGCTGAACGACGAGGAGAAGGAAGAGAAGAAGAAGGAGGCACGGGCCGCCCACGACAAGAAGGCTGAGGAGCTGCATACAATCAGCCAGCTGCTCCACGCCTTCGTCCTCAAAATCCGTGACGTGGACTACGTGGTGGAGGAGAACAAGGTCGTCATCGTGGACGAGAACACGGGGCGGAAGATGACCGGACGCCGCTGGAGCGACGGGCTGCACCAGGCCGTTGAGGCGAAGGAAGGCGCCAAGATCGAGTCCGAAACGCAGACCCTCGCCACGATTACCATCCAGAACTACTTCCGTATGTACAAGGTGCTCTCCGGCATGACCGGCACGGCGGAAACCGAGGCTGCGGAATTCCATGCCACCTACCAGATGGACGTGGTGACGATCCCGACAAACAAGCCGATGGTTCGCGTGGACATGGACGACGTGGTGTTCCGGACCAAGCGTGAGAAGTACGCGGCGGTGCTGGAGGAAGTGGAGCGGCTCCACAGGATGGAACTCCCTATCCTTGTGGGTACGACCAACGTCATGGACTCGGAAAAGCTGAGCAAGATGTTCAGCGGCAGGAAACTCACCCACAACGTGCTCAACGCGAAGAACCACCTGAAGGAAGCGCAGATCGTGGCGGACGCAGGCCGGCCGGGCGCCATCACCATTGCGACGAACATGGCGGGCCGCGGCACGGACATCCGGCTGGGAGAAAGCGTGGCCGAGCCACACAAGGACCCCGAAACGGGGGAGGAATGGCCCGGCGGGCTCCAGATTGTGGGTACCGAACGGCACGAGGCCCGGCGTATTGACAGGCAGCTCCGCGGCCGGTCCGGACGCCAGGGCGACCCGGGAACCTCCCGGTTCTTCGTCTCGCTCGAGGACAACCTCATGCTGTGGTTCGGGTCGGACCGCATCTCGGTCTGGCTGGAACGGCTCGGCATGAAGGAGGGCGAGGCGATCGAGAACCGCATGGTCACGCGCTCGATCACCAAGGCGCAGAAGAAAGTGGAGATGATCAACCACGAGCGGCGCCAACGGACGCTCAAGTTCGACGACGTGATGAACCGCCAACGCCTGCAGGTTTACGGCCTTCGCCGGGACATCCTGCTGGAGGAGGACCTGCGGCCGATCTTCCTCGGCGTCTTCGAGGACGCCATTGACTCGGAGTTCACCACCCATTACGGCGAAAAAGGCAACATGGGCGACGCGAACATCGAAGGGTGGCTGGACTGGATCGAAACCACCATCGTGACCGAGCCTGTGGATGACATCAGAGGCAAGAGCTGGGGCGATTACGAGGAACTCCACGAAGCAGCCATGGCGTTCATCGTCCGCGCCTACGACGAGAAAATCACCAATCTGGGCGACATTGCCCTGCCCTTCTCCCGGTACATCGGCCTGCAGATGATTGACACGGACTGGCAGGACCACCTGCTGACGATTGACGAGTTGCGGGAGAGCGTGGGACTGCGCTCCTACGGCCAGAAGGATCCGCTGGTGGAGTTCACGCGGGACGCGACGGCAGCCTACGAGGACTTCA
Organism: Candidatus Sumerlaeota bacterium; assembly: GCA_007132505.1. Classification (GTDB taxonomy): domain Bacteria; phylum Sumerlaeota; class Sumerlaeia; order SLMS01; family SLMS01; genus SLMS01. The sequence continues at coordinate 2,618 of SLOM01000165.1, read as the reverse complement.
TGCTTCGGGTGAACAAGAACGTGTTCCAGACGTTCTTCCGCGCCCAGCCGGTAACCGAGGAGGAGGCCCGCCAGCGCCAGCGCGTCCAGCGCATGGTGACGCAGAAGGCGCAGGCACTCTCCCCCGCCGAGGCCCAGGCGGCGGCCCAGCAGGCCGCAGCAAGGGGACAGCAGGACCGGCGCCCCCAGAAGCCGCGCAGTCAGCTCGGCACCTACCGCCGCGAGACCCCGAAGGTCGGGCGCAACGACCCCTGCCCATGCGGAAGCGGCAGGAAGTTCAAGGACTGCCACGGGCACCCCAGCCACAAGGAGCGGGTGCAGCATACGGTCCAGGGCCCTCCCGGTGAGGAGGAACCCCGGTAGGCCGGTCCGTGGGGATGAGCATCAAACCCGCGAAGAACAGGGAGCCGGACCTTGCGCCCGGCTCCCTCCTGTTGTAGGCCGCAAGACAATGACTGGTGCCGGGAGAGGCTGCCCATGATGATGAAAGAGATGGAGTTGGTGGAAATCCAGATCCGGGGCGACATGGGCCCTCACACCGTCATCCTTCGGGAGAAGGAAGGCACCCGGTGTTTCCCGATCTACATCGGCCCCTACGAGGTGCTGGCGCTCGACCAGTCGCTCCATGGCCAGCAGGCACCCCGGCCGATGACCCACGACCTGGTGCTGAACGTGATCGAGGAGATGTCCGGGGAGTTGACCGGGGTGGTGGTGGAGGAGCTGCGCGGGGACACCTACATCGGCAAGCTGCTGGTCCGCACGGCGGACGGCGAGACGGCCCGGGTGGACGCGCGGCCCTCCGACAGCCTGGTTCTTGCCTCCAAGAAACGCGTCCCCATCTACGCGGCGGAGGATGTGCTCGAAGCCGCCTCGCTTGACGAAGACGATGAATGAGGAGCAACGGGCGGAGGAAACGGGCGCCAGCGCCCCCCTTCCTCTCCCGCTGCTGCACGCGCTTGCGCTGCTGTTCCTGGCTGCCTATGCGCTCCACATAGCCGTCGTCCCGATCCGCTCGGACAATGACTGCTGGTGGCACGTCAAGACAGGGCAGTACATCGTCGAGAACGGCCTTCCCACGCACGACGTATTCAGTCACACCGCACAGGATCACGAGTGGCACAACCACGAGTGGCTGGCTCAGATCGGCTACTACCTGGCCTGGCGGGCGGGCGAGATGTCCGGCTTCGGGGGTTGGCGCGCGGCGATTCTGTTCAACGGAATCCTGATCGCCCTGACAGTCGGGGTCGTCTATTTTCTTGCCCATCGTATATCCGGCCGGGTGTGGGTTGCGATTCTCGTGGCGGTTCTCTGTATAGCCATCGGGAGACGCATGTTCCACGTGCGGCCGCCGGTGATGAGCAACCTCCTGCTTGCGGGGCAGTTGTTCCTGCTGGTTGGGGTGACGGAGGGCTGGCTGCGGAGGGCATGGCTTTGGGTGCTGCCCCCGGTGATTGCACTCTGGACGAACCTGCACGGGGGCTGGCTGGCGGCGGGTGTGATCCTGGCTTTTTTTGCGGCGGACCATGGGCTGCAGGCCATCCGCCACCGGCTGCCTGCGTTGCCGCTTGCCCGGCTGCCGCGGCCGGTGCCCGTCCGGGTGCTGGGCATTCTCCTGCCGCTGACTCTGCTGGCCACCTTTGTGAATCCCTACGGCTGGCGTCTTTATGAACTCCCCGCGCGCGTGATGACCGACACGGAACTGGTCCGCTCCATCGGTGAGCTGGCCTCACCGGACTTCTATTTCGTGATTGATTTCCAGCTCGCGGTGCTCGGGACGCTGGGGCTTGCCTTCCTGCTGCGGGGCTTCCGGGTGCGGCTGTGGGAGCTGGCGATCTATCTCTTCTTTCTGCATCAGGCGATTCAGCACGTCCGCCACTTGGCGCTTTTCGCCATCATGATGGCGCCACTGACGGCGCGGGTGCTGGGGGAGGCAACGCAGCGGGCCGAGGCGGCGCTTTCGCGATGGGAAGGGAGGCCTGCCCTGCCCGGTGGGCTTTCGTGGCGGGCGGCACCGACCGTGTGCCTTGCGGTGCTGGCCGTCTATCTGGCCGGCTGGGTGTCCGTGAACCCGCGGGAGGGTGGCCGCTGGCTGAACCCCACGACGCCCGCCAGCTACGCCGGACGGAACCTGCAGTACCTTGGCGGGACGGGATACATACGGGAGCGCTTCCCCTCCGGGGTGGCCGATCTGGCGGAGATGGCGGAGCTGCCCCGGAGAATGTTCAACGAGAACCGCTATGCCGGTTACCTGATCTGGCGGCTGGCGCCCGAGCGCAACCTCGTGTTCAGCGATTCGCGGTTCGATATCTTCGGTGGCGAGTTCTTCCGGCTGGAGAACTACGTCGTAACGGCGGCGGAGGTGCCGTTCCGCGACGAGCAGGGCCGGGTGCTCTACCGGTCCTGGCGGGATGTGCTGGACGCCCACGAGGTGGGATGGATCGTCACACGGGGCGAGCAAAGGCTGTCGCGGGCGCTGCGGCGGCCGGGCCAGGAGCAGTGGGTGCTCGGGGCCGCGTGGCCGGAGATGCTCCACGATCCGCTGGAGGCCGGCTGGCAGGTCTGGATTCGTGACACGCCGGAGAACGCGGAGGCGATCCGGCGGGCCCACAACGCGGCGCC
>SLOM01000116.1 GCA_007132505.1 Candidatus Sumerlaeota bacterium | reverse complement strand
CACTCGGGCGGACGGTGCGGCTGGCGGACGGGCGGGAGGCGCTCGTCAAGGATGTGGACGCGCAGGGACGCCTGGTCGTGGAGACTGATGGCGGCCGGATCGAGACCGTGACCGGCGAGGTAACCAGCGGAAAGGACGCAGCGGATGAACTCCACTGAGGAGAGCACGGCCGCCGCCCGGGCGGCGGACCCAAACCGCAGGAGCAGACTGCTGCTCCTACTCTTTGCGGGCCTTGTGTTGCTGATGGCGGCCGGGTTCGTGACGACGGGCTTCCTGCTGCGTGATTCGCTGCGCGAGATGGGAGGTCCGCTGCATGTGCAGGTGGAGAACCGCCACGAGGAGAAGCTGCGCGTGGATGTCTTCCTGCGCGGGCAGTTCGCGGTGCTGGAACTCGACCCGGGGCGCGGGGGACTGCTGCGCTTCAACCCGAAGGAGGTCACCCCAATGGAGATCCAGGTGCTGCGGCGCAACACGCTGACGGCGTCGCTGGTGGAGGAGGATTTCCATCCGGGGCGTGAGGAGACGGTGACGGTGACCGTCAATGCGCCGGGCTCGGTGCGGATCGCGCGGCAACTCCGCGAGGCACCCGGAGTACACGCCGGGGCGGAGGGACCATGATCCTCTCTTTTCGAGCTGCGGCGGGCGTCCTTGTCATGACGAGCGGGCTTCTCCTGTCCGGACTGCGGGCGGAGGAGCCGCAGAGCTACTTCGCCGGGGGAACGCAGCCCTGGCCGGAGGAGCTCAAGGCGCAATTGGACGAGCATGCGGACATCCTGTCGCTGGGGATCAACATTGACTGGCTGGAAAAGACGCGGATTGACGCGGAGCTTTATGTGGAGGCGATCGCGCGGACGGCGGAGGCCGTCAAGGCCGGGCGCTTGTCGGGAGCGGTCGTCCACGTAAGCCGGCTCGACGGGACGATGCTGCCCATCGCCGTCGGCCACATGATGAGTGATCCGCGCAGGATGCCCCTGCACCGCACCACACGGTACTCGGTGCAGGACCTGACAGGGCCGGTGGTGACTGTCCCTCTGGTCTTCCAGGCCATAAATGACCGGAAGCTCTCCCATGGCACGCGGCTGGAGGAACACTTCGGGGAGCTTGAGGGGACCGCCCTCGGCAGGGTCAGCGTGCTGGAGCTGCTGCAGCACCGCTCCGGCCTGCCGGGTGAGTGGCCCCACGACGAGGCTTTCGAGGACAGGAGCGGGCTCCTGGCAGCGTTGGCGGAGTGGCACACCGAGCCGGAGGTGCTCATGCGTGCAAGCCCGAGCGCGCTGAACTACGCCGTCCTCGGGATGTTGGTGGAGGAAGTGACGGGGGAATCACTGAGGGACATGGCGGTGGAGCTTTTCGGCGATGAGGCGCAGCGGGGCGCTGAGGACCCATTGATCGCGCTGGCGGCGGCGGACGGCCTGCGGCACAGCATCGCCCCGGGGCGCTACTCGGAGCGGTTGCGCCGGATGGTCTGGGCGGAACCGGATGAGCCGGTGGCGGAGCTCCTGACTCCGCATGCGGGACACTGGGGGCTGATCACGTCGGCGGATGCTCTGGCGGCGATGGTGTCGCGTTCGATTATGGCGAGTGCGATCTTCGAAGGCTGGGCGCGCCGGATGTCCGTGCCGATGGTTGGAGAGAGTGCCCCCCGCATGGGGCCGGGGGTGATGTCGGGGCGTTTCGGGCCCGACAGCTTCGGGTGGGACAGCCCGACGGGATCGAGCGTCTGGGCCCTCCCGTCGGAGCGGGCCTACATTATCTTCCTCTCCAACATGGACCACCCGGACGGTGTGGATCCTGAGGCGGACGATCCGCGGGATGTCATCCTCCCATTGCTGGCGGAGGCGATCGGCTGGCAGAAGGAGAGCCAGCCCGCGCGGGAGGAACGGGAGACCGGCCGGTAACGTGAGCCTGATCGAACTGCGCAACATTCACAAGAGCTTCGGGAACAATCACGTCCTGCAGGGACTGGACCTGACGGTCGAGCCGCAGGAGACACACGTGATCGTGGGGCGCTCCGGCGAGGGGAAGAGTGTGCTGCTGAAGCACCTGGCCGGCCTCCTGCCGCCGGATTCGGGACAGGTCATCGTGGCTGACAAGCACCTCTACGAAGACCCGGAGGCACTGCGCTGGGTGCGGAACAACGTGGCGATGGTCTTTCAGATGGCGGCGCTGTTCGATTCGCTGACGGTGTTCGAGAACGTGGCGTTTCACTACCTGGAGAACGGTGGGAAGACGCTGGCGGAACTGCAGCGCATGGTGGACAAGCTGCTCGAGCTTGTGGACCTGCCGGACACCGGACACCTGCTGCCGGCCGAGCTGTCCGGCGGCATGCGCAAGAGGGTCGGGCTTGCCCGCGCCCTGGCAGCCGAGCCCGAAATCATCCTTTACGACGAGCCCACCACAGGGCTCGATCCCGTGACCAGCGAGGTGATCAACGAGCTGATCATCCGCGTCAGTGAGCAGGAACACGTCACCTCCGTGGTCATTACCCACGACATGAAATCGGCCTATGGGGTGGGGGACCGCATCTCGATGCTGTATGACGGAAACATCGTGTTCTCCGGGACGCCGGACGAGGTGCGAACCAGCACGAATCCCATCGTTCACCAGTTCGTGAACGGATTGGCAAAGGGACCGATCACCACGGGCGAGGACGAGCAGGTGAAGAGCAGGGCCATCGAGCTGATGGAAATGCGTGAACAAGCGGCAGGCAAGCGAGCCTGACACGGCAAAGGCGGCAAGGATGCTGAAGAGGTGCTGGAAGAACGAGATCATCGTCGGAACGTTCGTGCTCCTGGCACTGATCGTCCTGATCGGCATGACGTTCATCATCCGAGGGACGACGGGACTGAATCCCTACGTGGTGGAAGTGGAGTACAGAAACGTTGCAGGGTTGGAGATCGGCTCGCCGGTTCTGGTGCAGGGATTCCGCACCGGGCGCGTCTCCTCGATGGAGGCCGGCCTGACCGAGGACGGTCAGCCGACCGTCGTCGTTGTCGCCACCGTCAGCCGCACCATCCCGATCTACCGTGACGCGCGGGCGAGCCTGATGCAGCAGGGCTTCATTGGCGACAAGCGCCTGGAGATAGACCCTGGGACTCCTGCCGCGGGCGAGATCGAATCGGGCGCGCGCATCGAGGGCGAGCTGCCAACAGAGCTGGCCGACCTGTTCGAGGAAGGCCGCGAGATGATGGAGAACCTGAACGTCAGCATCCTGCGCGTGCGGGCCATCCTGGAGGATCAGGAGCGGCTGGAGGAGATTGACGCCACGATCCGCGGCCTGCGCTCCTCCACGGAGGAACTGCAGGCGATGATCGAGGAGAACAGGGCCGCCATCCGGACGGCCACGGCCAACGTGCAGGACCTCTCCACACGCGGGCTGGACCTGGCCGAGCGCGCCGAGCGCATCCTGGAAAACACCGAGGGCTTCGTGGACGAGATGAGCTCGGAGGCACTGGCCGCCATGGCCGAGCTGCGGGAGAGCAGCCGGGACCTGACCCGCCGGGCGGATGCGCTGCTGGCCGACGCCGGGGAAATCGGGGAGAACGCGAATCTGCTCCTCGACACCACACGGGCCGAGGTGAGCGCCCTCTCCGAATCCCTGCAGACGACGAGCCGGAGCATCAACCGGCTGATCGAGAGCGTGGAGGCCGGCGAGGGGACTGTGGGACAGCTCTTCACGGATCCGCGGCCGTTCGAGGATCTGCAGCGATCCATTTCGGCACTTCGCGGCCTGCTGGACGACACGGAGCACCGCCCCTACGACACCACGATCCGATACCGCCCGCTGCCGGCCCCGGCGGGCTCCGGGCCGCAGGGCAATGACGGCCCCTGAGGAAGAAACGCCCCCGTCCGCCCACCCGCCCGGGCCACCGGAGCGGGGCAGCCGGGCTCCGCTTGTCTATCTGGCTCTGGCGGTGTTCTTCCTGCACGCGCTGGTAACAGGCGGGCACCTGCAGTCGCCGGACGAGGAGCTGCTCTACCGCATGGCGGAGGGCATGGCTCTGCGGGGGACGACGGAGGTGGTGCCGCTTGAGGCGAACCTGCTGACGGACCAGCTCCCGCCGGGACTCCCCCCCGAAGCGGCTTTCGCCACGCGCCCTGGCCGCGAGCCGGGGCAGTTCTTTGCCCAGTACCTTCCCCTGCAGGCGCTCCTGGCGGTGCCGTTCGTCTGGCTGGCGGTTCTGCTGGAGGGCTTTCTGGCGATGCCGTTCGCGCGTGTGCTCTGGCCGACGATGGCGCTGGGGTACCTTGAGGTGTTGCCGGAGGAGGATTTCGCGGCGGCGGCGTTCCGGCGGGGAGTGGTGGTGACGCTGTTCGGCCCCCTTGTGTCGGCGGTCACGGCGGTGGTCCTGGCGCGGCTCGGGAAGCTGCTCACCGGCCAACGGGCGCCCGGGATCTGGCTGGCGGTGCTGTATTGCCTCGGGACGATGGCATGGCCACAGGCGCGGACGTTCTTCACCGAATCGCTGGCGGCGCTCTGGGCGCTGCTGGCGCTGGAACAACTTGTCCGTTGGTATGGCAAGCCACTCGGCGCAGGGATTCGGCACGCGCTGCTGGCAGGGGTTTTCCTGGCGCTGGGCAACTGGACGCGGGTGGATGGGCCGCTGCTAACGGCCGGGTTCATGCTCGGCGGTGGCATCCTGATGGCTTGGAAGGCCTACACGGAGGACATGTGGGCCCGCACGGGGACGTTCGTCTTCCCGTGGCGGGACGCGGCGTTGCTGGCGCTGCTCCCGGTCCTGGGATGGGTGCTGCTGCAGCAATTCAACGCCATGCGCTTCGGCGAAGCGGATATCACGGCGGGCTATGCACACCAGCCGGAGGGGGTGGCTTTCGACACGCCGCTGCTGGTGGGCCTGCACGGTTTTCTGGCGTCGCCGGGCAAGGGGATGTTCTACTTCTCGCCGGTGCTGGTGCTGGGGTTGTGGGGCTGGCTGCGGGCGCCCGCGGGTTGGACATGGCTGAAGGTGCTCGTTGTGGCCGGTTACCTGCCGTTCTTCCTGGCAATGGCAAAGTGGCAGAACTGGGACGGCGGGTGGTGCTGGGGCCCGAGGCACATCGTGCAGGTGCACGTGCCGGTGATGCTCGGGGCGGTTTTTCTCTTCACCGGACCGGCGGCGGGATGGATGGTTCGCACCCTCGCGGTTGCCCTGCTGGTGCTGGGTGTGGGAGTTCAGCTTTACGGCAGCAGCCAGTCCGCGCTCGACTATTATCGCGAGTATTTTCTGTTCCACGAGAACGAGGAGTACCATCAGGTGAACCTCCGGGGAATGCAGGAAGACGCGATCAGGCGCGGGTTTGGTGTGTTTCTCCGCGAACCGGACGGCCGGCTGGGCACGGAGGTCCCCCCATCCCGCCTGCCCGCGCCGATGATTGATTCGCTCTACCTGCCCCAGCACACCCAGTGGTGGACCTACCGGCGCATGTGGCGGCTGGGATACAGTGACTGGTACCTGTGGAATGCGCTTCGGGCGGACGAGCCGCCGGTGCCGGGCGGAGGCCTGCCATGAAGGAGAACAAGCGCATCCGCCAGCGCCAGCGCCTGCGATGGGGCGGGTACCTGATCCTCTTCGTGATCGCGGGAGCGGTGCTCAAACTCCCCCTGATGCCGATCAACCAGGCGGAGTACACGGACGGGATCCTGCAGCTGACACAGTTCAAGGATGGAGGGGGCGGGATCTGGCCGCCGCTCTATACGCTGCTGTGCTGGCCGCTGAGCCTGATTATGACGCCGGTGTGGTCGGGGCGTACGGTGAGCACGCTATTCAGCATTGCCGGGGTGATTCCGCTCTACCTGCTGACGCGGCGCGCCTTCGGGCTGCAGGCGGCGGTTTTCGCCGCGCTCGTGTATACGGTGGCGCCTGTGCCGCTGCGGTGGTCGCCGCGCGTGATGACGGAGGCCACCTTCTGCTTCTTCTTCTGGTTCGCGTGCGAACGGCTGATCACGGCGCAGGGCGCGCGCAACCAGCAGCAGGCGGACCGGGCGCTGGCGTGGGCATCGCTCCTCGGGATGCTGGCGGCATTGACGCGGTTCCAGGGCCTGCTGCTGGTCCTTCCGCCCTTCGCGATCGCGTTCTTCCAGTGGAGGCTGCGGGGTTTCATCCCGTGGCGGGGCCTGATGTCGCTTGGTCTATACGTGGCAGCGCCGGCATGGATGATCGCGACCGGCACGATCCACGGGACGCAATTTGCCGAGCGTGCCGGCCCTTCGCCCTGGATGGTCTTTGTCCTGAATGCGGAGCCTTTCCTGCTCTATACAGCCTATTTCCTGACTTACCCCGTGGCGGTGCTGGCTGCGATCGGGCTCGTGAAGGGAAGGGCGCGGCCGCGATACGTTGTGATGCCGCTGACGCTCTACGTGTTCACAGTGCTGCTGGTGGCGCAGTCGCTCTTTTCGAGCTTCCAGGAGAGGTATATGCTCCCGGCTTACGGGCTGCTGTTCATCTGGGCCGGCCTTGGCATGGCGATCACGAACCGGCAGCTCCGTGTGAGCGCCCCGCGCCTGCGGCCGTGGATTCCCATCCTCACGGTGGTCTGGTGCCTTTTCATCGCCGCGCTGGTACTGACGGGAAGCCGGCAGGTATTCGGTGACATCCGGGACGCCGCGCGCCATGTGAAGAGCCTGCGCGCGGAGGAGACGGTCCCCGTCTATACGAATGAGCTGTACCGCGACGCCCGGCCCGGTGAGCCACGCATCGCAGGCGACAAGGTGCGCTACTATCTCCGGGACGACGTGACGTTCCTGGGCCCGGAGTACTATGAGTTCGAGGAGCGGTTGGAGCCGGGAAGCCTGCTCATCATGTCGTCGGCCTACGGTGCGGCAAGACAGGTGGAGCGGCTGGGCTTCTTCTACGAGCTGGAGCACCTTGAGACGTTCACCTCGATCGTGACGCCGGTTTTCCCGGACATCATGTCCGTGCCGGGGACGGCGCAGAACCCACTCTGGTGGCACTACCGGTACATGCCGCAGGAGTTCGACACGGACGTGTGGAGGGTCGCGGGCCTGAGGAGGCACACGCCGTGACGCCGGGGGGCGCGGACCGGTATCATCTCGTTGTCTTCCCGCTGCTTTTCGTGGCGCTTCTCATTGTTGTGTATACAGTTTCCCGGACGGGATTTCAGCCTTGGGGGGACGGGCTGGAATTTGCCGCCGTCTCCAGTCATCTGGGCGTGGCGCACCCGCCGGGCTACCCGCTCTATACATTGCTGGGCTGGCTTTTGCAGTGGCCGTCGGGGGACGTGTACCTCGGGCTGCTCCTGGTGAACGCGGCCTCGGCCACAGCCATTGGATGGTGCACGTACCTCATCGTGCGACGGTTCCTGCGGAGAGCGGGCTGGGGGACACGCGCCTCGTCTTACGGGGCGTTGGCGATGGGGCTCGTGCTGGCGCTTTCCGCACCGGTCGTGGATGCGCTATTCGTGGCGGAGGTCTATCTGCTTCACGCGGCACTGCTCCTGACTGCTGTATGGATGCTGCTGGAGGCCGGATTCCGATGGGGCCGCGCCCGGACGATGTTGCTGCTCGGGAGCGGCGCCGCCATGGGACTGGCCCTTTCGCATCATCT
>SLOM01000167.1 GCA_007132505.1 Candidatus Sumerlaeota bacterium | reverse complement strand
TCGCTCGACGCTTTCCGCGGGTTCACCATCTTCGGCATGGTGCTCGTCATTGCCGTGGCCGCCGGCGGCTACCAATGGGAACCGGAACACCTCCCGCAGAAGATGAGCTGGATGGGCAGCCTGCCCGTCTCGACGTGGTTCCATGCGGACGTCGGGGGGATGCTCTGGATGCAGGAGATGCGGGAGGCGGGCCTGACGGAGGAGGAAATCCGCGCGCGCCCGGAGTATGAGCGGCGCAACGTCGGGGTCACGTTCACGGATCTGATCGCCCCCTGGTTCGTCTTTATCGTGGGTGTCTGCGTGCCGCTGAGCCGCTCCCGGCGGGGTGCGGCGTGGTGGGGGCACGTGGGCCCACGCACGATCATGCTGATCGTGATGGGCATTGCGTATATCTCGCTTGTCATCCAACAGATCAGCTGGTGGTGGGGCGTCCTCCAGGCGATCGGTGTGGCATACCTTTGCGCGGCGCTGACGGCGCGACTGCCTTCCACGGGAAGATGGATCGCCGTCTTCGCCCTGGCACTCTTCCATCTGCTCATGACCGAGTTCACCCATTGGTGGACAGGTGCATGGAAGGGTATAGACGCTCCCTTCGGAACCCTCACGAACCCGGAGGGGAACTGGCTCCGGCCGCTCACGATTCACTGCCTGCCCTGGCTGTCTGTCTCCTACGGACTGATGGCCATGATCGGCGTGCTTGTGGGCGAGGAAGTCATAAGCCGGGACAGGCAACGGATCGTGAAGCGCTGCCTCCTGACCGGAATCCTCTTCGTGGCGCTCGGCTACATCATTCACCGTATTGGGTTTGCCACGGAGAACTTCAGCCTGAGCTTCAACAAACCGGACGTGAGCGCCTCCTACGCCTTCTTCACGGCGGGGCTGGGCGCCCTGGCGTTCCTCGGTTTTTACTGGGTGATTGACGTGAAGAAGATCCGCGGCTGGGCGGTGCCCTTCGCGGTGTTCGGTGTCAACCCGCTGCTGGCCTACTTCATGATGATCGTTCAGCGGCGCGTGCTGGAGGTGCTTGGCCTGATCGGCATCTTCAACCGGGTGACGGAGGACAACACGTTCGTGCAGAACTGGGCGTCGCTGCTGGGACGCGCCGGTGAGAAGTCAGACCTCGTGCTGGCGTTCTTCCACAAGGGCGGGTACATGGGCCTGAACTGGGGCCTTGTCTATACAGCCCTGCTCTGGCTGGTTGTGCTGTGGTTCAACCGGCGGAACATCTTCTGGAAGCTGTAGCGTTCAGCGGGCGGTGCTCCTTCCGGCCGCCGGCTGACGCTGGGTCAGCTCGTCGAGGACCTGCTCGCCCAGGAGCAGGGCGCGCGGCAGGTGGAAACACCCCTTGTAGGGGGCGGCCTTGTACCGCATGGCAACTTCGCCGCGCCGGTCCAGATAGCCGTACCACTCGCCGAACTCGGGATCGGGGAACCGGTCGAAGGAGTACTCGGCCACCTGACGGAAACGCTCGAGATGGCGCGCTTCACCGGACTCCCGGTAGGCCATGAGGAAGCCGATCAGCGCCTCGCAATGCGGCCACCAGAGCTTCATGCTCCACTCGAGTTGCAGCGGTGAGTACCCGCCAGCGTCAAGATAGTAGTAGAGCCCTCCGTACTCCTTGTCCCAGCCAAAGTCGAAGGACCAGTCCATGGCCTCAATGGCGGTCTGCTTGAGGTCGTCGCGGCCGCTCCGGCAGGCGTAATCAAGCAGGAACCACCCCGCCTCGATGGCGTGTCCGGGGTTCACGAGCCGGCCCTCCGGCGTGTCGAGGTACGACCCATTCGGGAGGACTGTTTCGAGCACGATGCGCCTGTCGGCGTGGAAGTGCTTGAGCAGTTCCTCCACGCACCACTCGGCCAATTCGGGATACCTGTCCTCGCCCGGCCCGTTCACCTCCTGAATGAGGTTGAGGAGGATCATTGGCACGGCGAGCGAGATGGTCTTGGGCATGCCGTCCAGCTGGGGCCGGCCGAGGAGGGCCGGATTGCGGGCGAATTTCTGGACGGATTCGAAGACGTCGAGCGCCTCCTGCCGTGCCGAGTCGTCGCCGGAGGCACGAGCGTATTCCGCCAAGCCCATCACGTAGAAGCATTCCGCGAACATCTTTCGCTGAATGAACACGGGCCGGCCTTCCCGGGTCAGGGAGAAATAGACCCGGTTGCCGTCCGCCTTTGCATGCTTGCGGATGAAGCGCGCCCCCAGCTCGGCGGCCTCGAGGTATCGGCCGTCGGTCCCATCGGTTTCCTTCAGGATGTTGTGGATGCGCGAGAGCATCCAGACCTGACGACCCTGCAGCCAGACGTGCTTCTTCGTGTCGTAGAGGGACCCGTCACGGTCGAGGCACGTGAAATAGCCGCCGAACTCACGGTCCAGCGAGTGCTTCATCCAGAATGGCAGGACGTCGTCGTAAAGTGACGTGTGGAAGCGTTCCCTCCACGACCTCAGTTCGTCCATCTGTGGCATGTCCTCTGCCATTTTTCACTCCCGTGGCACACTTTGGATTTGAAGGCGGGGAACGCATGGACACCGGTTCCGGCGCTACCCCGCCGCAATGACTTCTTACATGGGACCCGTGCGAACGATGTTTCCGACGCTGATCGTGCCGTTCGTGGGGTCGTACGGGTACCGGTGGGCGCGGTCCACGCCGTTCACGCCGGGGCCGCCAAGGTTGACTGGCCGCGCGAAGAACTTGTCGGGCCCCTTGCTCATCAGAACCCACTCTGCGGGAACACTCTCCTGCATGTCACGGTACATGACCCACGGGAAGCTGCGGCAGTCGAACCAATCGCGGGTGCTGTAGTAATACCCGTCGGCGATGGTGGCAGTCTGGCCGAACGTGAAGAGGTCCTCGGCCTGAACCGGACCGAACGGGTCGGAGGGTATGGAGCTCATGTAGGCGATGGGGCTGGTGAGCCCGGCATTGGTGCGGATGCAGGGGTCCCAATGGCCGATGTTTGGACCGCTCGGCATGCTGAAGGGCTGCGGGTAGATGCCGATGGTCGGATAGCGGTTGTTGTCAACGAAGTAGGACTCGATGGCGGTGGCGATGGAACGCATGTCGGCCTGAGTCCGCGAGACCTTGCTGCGGACCTGAGCCTCGAGGAAGTTTGGAACGGCAATGGCGGCAAGGATGGCGATTATCGCGACGACGATGAGAAGCTCGATGAGTGTGAAGGCCTGCTTGGGGGGTCTCATTGGCCGACACCCTTTCCTTTGGGGGATCTTGTGGGAACCACGTTCATCTTGGGTGGGATTGAGAGGGATCGTGGGGGGCGATGTCAAATCCAGACCGGCCGTTCCTATTTATTTTTATTTATGACTGAAACAAATCAGGAAGCTAGTTTCCCAAGTAGTGCTCCTTGTACCGCTTGAACAGGGTATGGGCCGATGGGTACATCGAGTTCGGGCTCATGAAGTGGGAGAACTCGAAGGTGATCAGCTTGTCCACGCCTGCGCGCCGGGCCGCATCCACCTTGAACCGCATCTTGGGCCAGCCGATCGGCGGGAACTTGATCGGCATGTCCCGGTCGAAGCTCTCCACGTTGGACCAGCTCGTGATGCCGTGCTTGCGGGCCAGCTCGGCGTTCGCCTGCAGGTAGTCCTCCAGCACCGGGTAGTCCACGTGCCCGTCCTGGAAGGCCACGATGTCCACCAGCCCTTCAATGCGCGAGAAGACTTCTCCCCACTCCTTGACGTGGCGGTCGAGCGTGATGGCGTCGTCGAACTGCTTGATGCCCCGAATGTAGGGGCTGATCAGGATGGGGAGCTTCTTCAGTCCGAGCAGGTGCTTGGCCAGCGACTCGTAGACCTGCATGACCCCCTCGTCGAAGGAATTGATTTCGTGGCAGATGTACCAGCCGCGGAAGGCCTTGCGGTGCCCGTAGCGCTCGATGACCTCGTCGGCGAAGGCGCGGTTGATGTCCGATTCTTTCTGTGGCTGGCCCGAGTGCCAGAACTCTCCGGAATCATAGGTTCCGAAATAGAATTCCATGCCGTACTTCTCGGCCAGCGTCAGGAACAGGTCCACGAGGTCCATCTGCACCAGCAGGTGGGGGTGGAGCTTGCGGAGTACCTTTGAGTCGAATGTCGCCCGGTCCCTGTAACCCGCGCGGATGATGATGACGGTGTCCATGCCGACGGACTTCATCGCGGCGAAGTCGCGGTCCCACTCCTCAGGGCCCCAGTTCTGATAGGGGATGTCGTGTGTGATCTCGTCGAGAAAAGTGCCGGTGATCATGTGGTGTTCCGATCGGGGTCTTGTGGGGTGGCGGGCGCGGGCACCTCGGGTGAGTTGCGCCGCCCCGCCGTGTCATGTGCCCGGGCTCAGCCGCCGGCCGCCTCGGTGGCCTGCGCCAGCCCGCGCGCCTTGCCGGAGAACTCCTGCAGTTCCATTGACTTCAGATAGACGAAGCCGCGCGTGGCACGAAGCCGCGGGCTTGGGTTTTCCGTGAAGAACCGCTCGCCGAGGAACGTCTGCAGCATTCTGAACTGATGCACCCAAAGCTCCTGCGCCTGATAGCAGAACGGCCCGTCGTACTCGGGGCTCGGGAACGAGGCGTTCTTCTGCGAGCCGAAGCAGTGCATGAAGGACTGCTCCACCACGGCCATGATGTTGAGCGTGGCCGGGACGAAGACATTGGCCTCCGCCGGGTGGAAGCGGAACCAGACGTTCCGGTAGCCCCAGACCATCGGGGACTTGCCGGTCTTCTTGTGAAATTGCAGGAGCGCTTCGTGGAGGACCTGCAGCACCTTGTAGTGGGTGTCGGGCCCGGATCCCTCGGGGTCGAAGGCAAGCGTGACGATGGTCGGCTGAAGCTTGAGGAGGAGGTCCAGCACCGGCTTGACGTCGCGACCGACGGTGGGTTGCTCGGTGAAGATGTCCCCGGTATAGAAGCCCAGCCGGCTGTGGAAGACCGAGGTGGGGCTTGTTCCAACGTAGCCCCAAATCAGCTCTTCCTCGTACTCACGCTGCATGCCCTTGAACTTCTGGACGATAGGGATGTCCTTCTTCCCGGGGTAGAGCGTCTGCAGGTAGTTGAGCTTTTCGCTGACGCGCTCGCGGATGTTGTCGAAGTCGTCATCATCGTAGAGCATCATGAGGTTGAAGAGCATGCGGCGGGCCTGTGCCCGGCGGCGCTGCTCCTCGTCCATGGAGGCGATACCGTCGAGGAAGCGGTAGACTTCCGCGGCCCTTGCGGCCTTGTTCTCGGGGTAGAATTCGCCACTGCGCAGGTCTGCGTCGTAGTCTCCCCGCTCCATGAAATGCAGGACGTCCTTGAGCACGTCCGCCATGAACTTGTTGGTCACGGCCGTGAAGCCGGAGGTGAGGACATTGAAGTAGTTCTCGTTGGATCCCCGCCGGACGAGGTGCATGACGTAGGGCATGTAGCCGAGCACGATGTCGTCGTGGTGCGGGCCGGTGTGGAGGACGGTCTGGTTTTCCATGTCGTCCATGCCGCGGTCAATCTTATGCAGGATGCGCTCGCGGGTCCACTGGGCCATTTCGGAGAAGGTCCGGCCGGTCTTCTTGAGCACGTGGGTGAGTTCGCGGTCGTTGCCCACGTCGTTATTGGCGATCTGGTCGAGACGCTTGTCGAGGGCGAGCGTCCGGTTCATGACCGACATTTCGACGGTTTCCTCCGGGAGCTGCTCTGCCTTGAGGATGTCGTCTATACGGCGCTCGAGGAGCTGGACGGAGGAGCCCTTGGTGAGGTAGAAGCGGGCGTTTTTCATGTGGTGGAGGGCGGAGGCCGGGTAGGCCACGTGGCGCTCCTGCTGGATGGCGTCCGCCACGATCCGCGCCTTGGACTCACCCGCCGCGAAGATGAGAATCACGGCCTCCGGGTTGTAGGTGATCGTGCCGAGTCCGACCGTGATGACGGGCTTGCTGCGGGAGACCTCGATGCCGCCCAGGTCCGTCGCCGCCGCCGCCTCGGTCTCGTAGTTGGTGAGAGTGAGTCGGGTGGGCGAGTGCAGGTGCGACCCACGGGCGTTGAACCCGATGTGCCCGTCCGGCCCGATGCCGCCCAGGAAGAACCCGATGCCGCCCAACTGGCGGATCTTGTCCTCGTAGTCGGTGCAGAACTGGTCCACGGCGAAGATGACGTCGCGCTGAAGGGACTCAAGAGCGGTCTTCGGGTTGCGGGACCGGAGCGTGAGGTCCACCCGGCCGCCCGGGAAGACGTCGTGAATCTCCTTCCCCTTGGGGATGCCGATGGCGGTCGGGTCAATGAGCATGGCCCGCTTGGGGTCCAGCTCGAATCCTCGCACGTAGTGCTTGTTCACGTAGTAGTAGAAGCTGTTCCGCTGGGTGGGTTCGATGGGATAGAACTCGTCTATCTGGACGAAGCGAAGTCCGCGGAGGCTGGGTGGCTTGGGCGCCTTGATGCCCATCTCTCCCAGCTCGCTCTGGACGCCCTTGGTGGTCCACTCCTCCAAGTAGCGCTTGGTCCACTTGATGAAGTATTCGGGTGTCTTACCGGTGGGCAGACTGATGACCCCTTCGGGATTGTCGAGAACCCACTCAAGGAACCGGAGGGCGGTCATGCGCCCGAGGGCGGGGAAATTGGCAGCCTCGATGATTCCGATCTTCTCGGTTGGCGTGTAGCGGAACTGTCTCCCCGAATGCTTGAGGAACCAGTCCTCCACCTTTGAGGGGAGGGTTGGCTCCGCGGAGGTTTTCTTCGCGTCCGCCTTGGGTGCCTTGGCATCCGGGGTGTCCTGCTTCTTGCTGCTTGCCGTTGGGGTCATGTCGTACAGAACTCTTTCAGTGAATTGGGCGTTGGGGGTGCGGTTGCCGGTGGGCTGATGCAGGGAAAAGGCGTGGACTGTGTTTCCCCCTCCCCACCCGCCTTCCGTGCCGGAGACGCGCGGGTGAGACACTCTACCACACTCAAAACGCCGGGCGAGCTTTTAGCCGGGCGTGCCGGTGGCGGTCAAAAGCAAAGTGTCGCTCGGGGGCGGGATTTACTAAAAACCTGAAATAAAACATCCGCCCCCAGGCGCCAACTGCTGTCAATCCCGCCGGTAAACGAGCGGATTCAGCGGGCTGGCGATCGTGTCGCCCGGCTTGAGACCCGGGAACCAGCGTTCCATGTCCATCGGCTGGTGCTCGTTCATCGGTTCGGCCACCTTTGCCCCGTCGGCCACGTAGATGACTGTCATGGTTTCGCGGACGCGGTCCGTGGAATTGCCGGGTGTCTTGTGCAACGTCCAGCCGGCGTGGAAGGTGGCATCCCCGGCGGCCAGTTCGTAGGTTGCCAGGGGATAGCCGCGTTCGCGGGCGATCTTGGGGAAAATGCGGGAGGACTCGTCCCCGATGGGGAGCTGCACCAGCGGCCCGTCCTTCCGCGAGCCGGAGGCGAACACCATCGGCCCGGTCTCCACGGGTGCATCCACCAACGGCATCCACATGGTGATCGCCTTGTCCGACTTGATGGGCCAGTAGTACTGGTCTTGGTGCCAGGGGGTGTGTCCGCCGCCGGCCTCCTTGAAGAGTGCCTGGTCGTGGTAGATGCGCACGCCCTCCACGCCCATCAGGTCCGCGGCGACCTGCGCGAACCGCCGCGACATGACGAAGCGCTTCACGTGCTCGTCGAGTTCCCAAAGATTGGCCACCTGGATG
This sequence comes from Candidatus Sumerlaeota bacterium, assembly GCA_007132505.1. Classification (GTDB taxonomy): domain Bacteria; phylum Sumerlaeota; class Sumerlaeia; order SLMS01; family SLMS01; genus SLMS01. Next base: position 23 of record SLOM01000167.1, on the reverse strand, counting down.
AAGGCCTTGTGGTAGGTGCCACG
>SLOM01000299.1 GCA_007132505.1 Candidatus Sumerlaeota bacterium | reverse complement strand
GTGTTCATGGGCGATAATGGTCAGGCGGTCCAGAGCCCCCACCCCCGTGCGCCTCCCGTAGGGGAGCCTCCGCCCCCGCCCGATGGTCCGCTCCGTGAGGATGTCCGAGGCCGAAGCCCGGAGCGGCACAATCGTGTATAGATTGGTGACGTCCCATCCCTCCTGCAGCTTGTTCACGTGGATGACGATTTCCGTCGGCTCATCCGGGCCCTCGACGGAGAGCAGCTTCTGGACGTTCTCGTCCTTTTCCTCGCCGCGCTGGTTGGAGTGCACGGTAATGACCTTCTCCCGGTAACGCCCCTCAAAAAAGCGGTCATTTGCAATGAGCTTCAACAGCTCATCCGCGTGTGCCGTATCCTGGGCAACGACCAGCACGAACGGCTTCACCCGCTTGCTGCCGGTCTGCCTGGCGTGCACCTCCAAATGCACCTTCACATCTTCGTGGACGTGGATACCGTCCTCCAGTTTGAGCCATTCCAGCCGTGCTTTGCCATCCTCGCCTCTGTAGTGCCTCTCGTCGAAGCTCTCCCTTGTCGCCACGGCGGGTTCCTTTACGAAACCATCCTCGATGGCGCGGTGGAGTGGGTAGCTATAGACCACGTTCCGGAACCCGGAAAAACCCCCGCCCGCCTTGACCTTGGGTGTTGCGGTCAGTTCCAGCCCGAGGATTGGCTGCAACTCGTTGATGGCGCGCACGCCCTGCGTGGCCCGGTACCGGTGCGATTCATCCATCAGGAGCACCAGGTCCGGCAGCCCGGCAAGGTAGTTGAAATAGCTGTCCCCAATGTATTCGGAAAGGCGCTTGATGCGGGGAGCCTTCCCGCCGCGCACCTCGCTGTTTATCTTCGAAATGTTGAAGATGTTGATGGTGACGCCCATCTCGCCGAACATGTCGCCCTTCGTCGCGGCGTGGCTTTCGTAGGTCTCCCCTGTAATGACGATGGGCGGTTCCTGGGCGAAGTCAGGAATGCCCTGGAAGACGTATTTCGGGGACTGGCGGTCGCTGAAATCCTCAATCAGCTTGTCGTATATCGTCAGGTTCGGCGCCAGGACGCAGAAGTGCCGGATGTTCCGCGCGCTCACGAGGTAGCTGATGAAAGCCCCCATCAGGCGCGTCTTGCCAACCCCCGTAGCCAGCCCAAAGCAGAAGGAGGGAAAGTTGCGCTCGAACTCCTCGAAACCATGTTCGACGAGGCGGGGAAACGCCGCCTTGAAGGAGGCGAGCGCCTGCTCCACGTCCTGCCCCTTGCGGGGATGCAGCACCTCCACGATGTCGTGCAGGATTTCCAGAGACTCCCGCTGTGGCGGGCGGAGGCTCAGGCGGTTGGCGATGGATTGCACGTGGCGGTTGCTCATGGCTGCCCGTCCTTCCTTCCGGCTCGGCGTTTGCGCGCAGGCAGCTTCTTCGCCAGGTCCTCCAGAGCCTTCATCGTATCCTTCTCTCCTTCATCGCGGGCCTTCTCCAGCCGCCTTTGATGGAAGAGCTCATACTCATCGTGGGCGTGTTGGTCCGCCTGCTTGCGTGTGACCTTCCCCGCGTCCGGGAGAACGCGGCGCTCGTTGAAAGCGAGGAACTGATCGAGCTTCTCCCGCCAATCGCGCATGAAGACCTGCCGGTGGCGTCGCGCCTGATCCTCCGCAAAGTCCAGGAACATGCTCACGAGGCGGTTCAGCTCCGTGATTTCCTCCTCCCGGAGGTAATTCTTCGCGATCGTCACGTCCCCTTTGCGGACCATGCCACCCTTCCACGCCGTGAGCCCCATGTTCGGCTCCCGATGGTCGGCACGCCCGGCGATGAGCTCCGGCGCCGTCCTGCCTGTCGCGGCGAAGTGCAGCTTGTTCTGCACCGTCTGGAAGAACTCGTTGGTCTCCGGGTCCCCCGCGTCGTAGTCCGCTGCCAGGGCGAGGATGTTCCGCACCTGCAGGTACATCCGGCGCTCGCTTGACCGGATGTCGCGGATGCGCTCGAGCATCTCCTCGAAGTAGTCCACCACCTCGCCGCCGGGGTGCTTCAGCCGCTCGTCGTCCATGGCGAAGCCCTTGCGCGCATACTCCCGCAGGACCCCGGTCGCCCAGATGCGGAACTGTGTTCCCCGCGGCGAGCGCACCCGGTAGCCCACCGCCAGCACCGCTTCCAGCGAGTAGTATTCGATCTGGCGCGAAACCCTTCTGGACCCCTCAGGCTGAACTGTTGCATGATTTGCAACGGTTGCCGCCGGGTCCAACTCCCCCTCCTCGAAGATGTTCCGCAAATGCCTTGAGATGACCGACTTGTCCCGCTGGAACAGCTCGGCCATCCGGCTCAGGGAAAGCCAGATGGACCCGTCCACCAGCCGGCATTCCACCCGCGCGGCCCCGTCCTCCGTGCGGTAGAGGATGATCTCCCCCTTCGGTTCCCTGGCGCTCATCGCCCCCCTCCCTTGCGGGCGGAGTTGCGCCGGGCGGTGGACTTGCGCGCGGGCTTGGCCGGGGTGTGCTCCCCGTAGCCGTCCGCCTGCTCGAAGAGCGACAACTGCTCGTCTTCAAGCTGCGGTGCCGCCGGCAGGTTCGCCACGCTGAGCGAATAATCGTCCTTCCCCCACTCGCACTTGCGGAGCAGCGCCTGGGGGATTTTCCTCACCGTCAGGTTCGCGAACTCGTCCTCCTGCCCCTCGAACGCGGCGCAGAAGACCATCAGCGACCGGTCCGGGCCGACCTCGTCGGAGAGCACCTCCAGCTTCGCCCGCCGGAGCTGCTGCGTCGTCACGTAGATGAAATCCCGCTCGGTGGACTGCCCGTGCATCCAGTAGGTCGTCTCGCTGGGGGCGTAGCGGAAACCGGCGTGCTTGCAGACGGCTTCGGCGAGCTGCTCGCGGTTGTACTTCCTGCTGATGACCCAGTTGCCGTACTTGTCCCGCTCGAGCAGGGAGGGCGCCAGGCGGTAGTACCGGAAGCCGCCGCCGCCCTTCCAGCCCACGTCCTTGCTGATGCCGCCCTGGTCCGTGCCGTCCACCACCTTGCGGAGGCGCGGGACGATGTGCGTGTGGCAGTGCTCGCCGAGTTCGACCATGATCCAGGGCCGCCCCATCTTGTGCGCCACGGCGCCGGTGGTACCGGAGCCCGCGAAGGAGTCGAGGACAAGGTCGCCGGGGTTGGTGGCAAGTCGCAGTACTCTCTCGATCAACTTTTCAGGCTTCGGTGTATCGAAAAACTCCCCATCCACAAACGCTCGAACCTCCGCGCTAGCCTCCCGCGTTGTACCTGCTTCCTTGGCAAACCATAGAGTTTCTGGAACTCGCCCGGCTTGATCTGCGAGGTAAATTTTCCGAATTATTCTGGATTCATCAGGAGAGAACATAATCTTCCCTGAAGCTAGCTCTGCCTCAAAGGTCTCCCTGCTAAATCGCCACCCCTTCGGGGGATGCTTGATAGTCTTTCCACTGGGAGTCGTTATGTCGTACATCAGGTTTTTCCGGACCAGTGAGTTGCGGACATCCCCTGGGCGCCATGGTCCTCGTGGGTCATTGTCGGGATTCGAATAGTTGACGTTATGGACTTCTTCGCGCGGAAGATCATTAAGCCGAAAGCTTAAATTAATGCAATAGACCAATAAATGGTTATGGTGGACAGAGAACTTGCCGCTGTAGCCCTTTGCTTGAATACTATGATTCCACACCACGTTCCCCACAAAGTACTGTCGACCGAACACTTCGTCCATCAACACCTTCAAATAATGCCCCTCATTGTCATCGATGCTGATCCAGATCGACCCGTCCTCCCGCAACAGCCGCCGGAGTAGCTCCAGCCGGTCGCGCATCATGGAAAGCCAGAGGGAATGCTCCAACCCGTCGTCGTAGTGCGTGAAGGCGCTCCCCGTGTTGTAGGGCGGGTCTATGTAGATGCACTTCACCTTCCCGGCGTACTCGGCCTCCAGAGCCTTGAGCGCCAGCAGGTTGTCTCCGAAAATCAGCTTGTTGTCGAAGATGTCGCCAGCCGCTTCGCCGCCGGATGAAGGAACGGAAGCGGCACCGTCCTCTGCTTTTTTCTTCCGCGACGGTTTTGTCCGCCCACCCGCCGGAACTTCCCGGACACGATACCTGGCGTGGTAGGACAGCTCCGGGTCCTCGATAAGAATTCGAGGCTCCAGCCGCGGGCGCCGGTCCTTCCCAATCCAGGTTAGCTCAAGGCGGGGGGTGTTCTTCAATTCTCTTCCTCAATCCGTTGCCGATCAGGCGGAAAATATCCAGAAAGCCGAGTCTCCATCGCTCCAGTGGCGCCGCGATAAACCCGTACGAGGGTGAGTCCTAAAATGTCCACCCCTGCTCATTCAGGAACGTCGCAAGATCGATGCAGGCGATCTCGAAATGCTCGCAGATATTTGGGATTTTCGCCGCGTTCTTTCTCATGACCTCCTCCGTAACTACTTTTCCGTTCCTTGCTTGAGCAGCTGCAATGACGAAGGGGTCAGCAACCGGGGTCCCCTTGAGTCTGGCCTTCTCGCTGATGACTTGCTTGAAGTGTGGGACGGCAAAAATGCGGGCCACGAATGTGGTCTCGTTCGCATCGGGCGTCCGAAAAATGGCGCTGTTCCGTTTGGCCCATTCAAGACTGTGGGGCCTGTCGTTATAACGAGACAGCTCCTTCATTACTTCACGGGTTGAAGTGACCGTTCCATCGGCGGCAAGCTGGTCAATCCTACTCCAAAAACTGGGGAAAATGTCCGGGTAGTAATTGTTCATCACCACAATTGAGCTGGTGTCGAAAACGTATATCATGGCTCCCTATTCTGTCCCAGCACGCGAGATTCAAGCTCGGCGATCCCCTTGGTCTTGACGCCAAGATAGTCGATAACTTGATCAGCACTTAGCCTGCCTTGATAATGACTGGCAAAGACGGCCTTCATGTAGCGCTGGCTCAGGTGGGTGCTCACGTTGTTGTAGTAGTCTCCCCCTCCTGACTTCTTGGCCTTCTTTTCACGAGACTCGCTCCAGAGCGCCGCCTTGCGGAGATATTCGTTGCGACTGATCAGTCCGCGATCCAGAAGCTTGCGAAGTACGACTTCACGGCTGACTCGGTAGTTGCGTGCAACCTCCGCAACCCATTCATCAGAGTAGGTTTCCGTCCGTGAGATCTCCTCCGAAAAAGCATGCTCCGGTAGAAGGACCTCGGCTGCCACCTTGTTGCAAAACACCTCGGTGCGCCTTTGGACATCAGAGTAGCCGCCAAGTGCGATTTGCGCCTCTGTCGTCATGCCGTTGAAGCCCAGCAAGAGATGAACGAGCTCGTGCAGTGCGGTGAAAATCTGACGCGTCTTGCTCGTACCGCTGTTCAGGTATATGAGGGGGAAGTCTGCATCGTGAAGAGAGAACCCGGAGACCCTTTTCTGCTTGATGGGGGCCTTGAAGACATGAACCCCGGCCTCCTCAATGGCAGCTCTCCAGATTTTCAATGCTTCACCTTCATCTCGTGCCTTACGTTGGTCATCTAGCGTCACTCGAAGGTGGCCGCGAATCCTCTTTGAGGCTCCGGGGACCGAGCTGCTCCGGCTGATGTTGAGCAGGCGAAAGATGGGTTCCTGAACGGGGTTTCTATCCGCGTGTAATTCCCGAAGAGAAACTTGGAATGCCTTCGCAAGACGTATGTGGCGGAGCGTATCAGGCGACAGCTCCTCGAGCTCAGATGAGGGCAGGGAGCGAAACTCGGTTTCTGGAGTCTGTTCTTCCGGTGGCTCGGGAAAGAAGAAGATCGCCAGTGGCCGTCGATATATCTCGTATGCCAGCCTTTCAAGTTGTGGATACGAGGGCGCCGATCTCCCCTCCTCCCAATCGCTGATGTCAGCCGATTTGCGCTTCATCTTCCTGGCTACGTCCTCAACGGACATCCCCGAAGTTTCGCGCGCCCATCTCAGTACGGCAGGTTGAAGCCATTGGACCGGCTGGCTCATGAGTCGATTCCTATAAAGCGCCAGTGTACCACAGAGAAGCTGCCCCATGGCATGCTCTTGTGCAGCCTGTTTTCAGTCATTTTCAGCGGTGCCTCGTGTTGGTGGCAAAGTTGGTCTAGTGTGCCGAAGAGGGCGCGACGCTTCTGAGTCCACTCCCCATTCGGCAGGGCAGGGCATCGTGGCTTGGGCCGGTGCGCCTCGTCAGTCCGTGCCACGTTGAGGCGGGTGTCTTGCTTCACAGTGGTAGCTCCTTCTTGTGTTCCCGCTTCGTCATCAAATGAGGCTCCAGTGCACTGCGAGGATGTGCTCCTGTTCCACCCTCTGCCCCAACTGCCCTTCCAGCTTTTCAATCAGCTCGTCGCGCTGCATTTCGATGGCGTCCTGCGCTTCGTAGAGTTCCCGGCGTTTCTGGGTGCGCTTGCGTTCGAGCGCCCGGATGGCCTTCTGCGCGTCGAGTTTTTCCTGAAGCGTCTGCGCCAGGCCGGCCGCGCGGCGTGCACCGGTGATCTCCCGGTCCATCTCCTTTAGTTCGCGCTCGGGTCCGTACTTGAGATCGTCCGCCCACCGGTAAAGCTTGTCGGTCTCCTCTTCGAGGAACTTGAGGTTCCTTTGCTGAACTTGTCCCAGTCGAGCATCGGCGAGGTGGTGAAGCAAGCCGGAAAGGTCCGGCGGCGGATGTGGAAGGTCCGGGCGGAGGACGCGGGCAGGCAGGGCGATGAGCTTGTGGCAGAGTTCCTCGTCGAGGGGCGTGCCGTCCTCCAGCGTCCCGGCGAGGAGCAGGAACTCCTCCTTTTCAAGAGATTCGACGGCAAGCAGGGCAAGCGCCAGCCAGCCCGAGCGCCCCCGGAGCGGTTCGAGGGCGGAGACGATGGCTCCGTGGGCGGCGTAGTCGAATTCGACCTCCGCGGGCGGTAGGGGACGTTCAATCGCCTGGCGGATGAGGCTCCGGGCGAGTTCCGATTCGGGGCGGTAGTGGATGCCGGCGTTTTCTTCCGCCGCCTTCCAGTCGAAGTAGTGCCAGGGCAGGGAGCCGGTGCCGCCGGGCAGCCGGAAGGCGGTGCCGTCCGGGGTCCATTCGGCGCCGTCCCCGAGTTCGAAGCGGGTGAGGGCGGCGAGCCAGCGGGTGCGCAGGTCGAGCGATTCCATGGCGCGGTCGCGGCTGAGCTTGAGGCGGGCGTGGACTTCCTCGTCGAAGTTGTCCAGCAGCGCCTGGCGGGTCTGGGCCATGCGTGCCTGGATTTGCTCCTCCAGCTCGCCCTGGAGCTTGTCGAAGGCGGCGTTGATTTCAGCGGGGGTGCGGCAGGTCTGATAGACCCTGAGGATGCGGCGCTCGATGTCCACGCCGGACTCGACGGCGCCAAGGACCTCGTCACTGGAGCCGAAGACGCCGTGGAAGAGAGTGAACTTTTCGGCGAGCAGTTGGAACACGCGCTGGTCCGCCTCGTTGCGCCGGTTGAGGAAGTTGACGACGACGACGTCGTGCTCCTGCCCGTAGCGGTGACACCGGCCGATGCGCTGCTCGACGCGCTGGGGGTTCCAGGGCAGGTCGTAGTTCACGACGAGCGAGCAGAACTGGAGGTTGAGCCCTTCGGCTCCGGCCTCCGTGGCGATGAGGATTTCGGCGTGGTCGCGGAACTCCTCCACCAGGGCTGTGCGCATTGCCACCTGCTTCGATTCACGCGGGAAGGGACTCCCGGCGTGGCGCGCGAGCCAGCGGCTGTATATCTCCGTGC
>SLOM01000157.1 GCA_007132505.1 Candidatus Sumerlaeota bacterium | reverse complement strand
TTTGGTGCGTTGTTTCGCCTCTACCCGGCCCTGCGGGATCGGGCAGGTCTCGCAGGGTTCGGTGGACCGCTGCCAAGTGGGTCACGGACACCATCCCACGAAGTCGGGGGATACATCCGCATGAGGCACCCCCTCCGAACCCGCATTGACCACCCGGCGCCTCCCGCGCCATTCAAACCGCCCCCGTAGCCCAACGTGACACTCCGGCCGGAACCCACCCCATGTCCCTCGCCAACCCCACAACCCCCATGATGAAGCAGTACCGGGAGCTGAAGGCCGCCCACCCGGGGACCATCCTGCTCTTCCGGTGCGGGGATTTCTACGAGACATACGAGGACGACGCGGAGGAGGCGGGCCGGCTGCTCAACATCATCGTCACGCGCAAGAGCGCCGGCGCCGACGGCATGGTGGCCATGGCCGGAGTGCCCTTTCACGCCATCGAGAGCTACCTGGCCAAGCTGGTCCGTGCCGGCAGGCGCGTGGCCATAGCAGAGCAGACCGAGGACCCCAAGTCCGCCAAGGGGCTTGTCCGGCGCGAGGTTGTCCGCGTCGTCACCCCCGGCACCGCCCTCGAAGAGGGGCTGGTGGACGAACGCGCCAACAACTACATCGTCAGCCTCAACCGCTCGGGCACCGGCACGTGGGGCATCGGTCTGGCCGACCTCTCCACCGGGTACTTCGCCCTGACCGAGGTGGCCGGGGAGCAGGCGGAGGAGGAGCTGCTGACCGAGCTCTCCCGTCTTGAACCGCGCGAATTGCTCCTGCCCGAATCGCTCGAGGTGCACGCCCTCCAGCCGCTCCTTGCCGAGCGCGCCATCCCACTTACCCGACAGCCCGACAGCGCCTTCCGCCGCGACACAGCCCACCGCGTCCTGCGCGAGCACTTTGGCGTCCAGTCGCTCGAGGGCTTCGGCGCCGAGGAGCTGACGTGGGGCCTCGGAGCTGCCGGCGCACTCCTCCAGTACCTGAAAGACACGCAGAAGAGTGCCGTCTCCCATCTCCACAATCTTGCAGTGCGCTACCGCCGTGACAACATGGTCCTCGACTCGGTGACGCAGCGCTCGCTGGAGCTGGTGCGCAACATCCACGGCGGCGGGCGGGAGGCCACGCTGCTTTCGGTGCTCGACCGGACCGCAACACCCATGGGGGCACGCATGCTGCGCGGGTGGATCCTGGAACCTCTTCGCAGCCGGGAGCAGATCGAGGCCAGACTGGATGCCGTGGAGGAACTGACGCGGGTGCTGGCGCTGCGCCAGCCGCTGGGCGAGGGACTGCGCGGCATGAAGGACATCGAGCGCATCGTCTCGCGCGCGTCCGTCGGCACGGCGAGCCCGCGCGAACTGGCGGCCCTGCGGCTTGCATTGCAGAAGCTGCCCGCACTCAGGGAACTGCTCCGGGGGGCGGAGGCGGAGCAGCTGACCCGGCTCGGTGAGGCGCTCGACCCCATGGCAGAACTGCTCGACGAGCTGGAGCGAGGCCTGGTGGAGGACCCACCCGCCGCCGTCCGCGATGGCGGCGTCATCCGCGAAGGGTACAGCAAGGAACTGGATGAGATACTCCTCGCGGCCCGCGGCGGCAAGGACGTCATCGCCGGCATTCGCGAACGCGAGGCGGAGCGCCTCGGCATCCCGAACCTGCGGATCGGATTCAACAAGGTCTTTGGGTATTACATCGAGCTGACCCAGGCCCAGATGCGCCAGCTCGGCGACGATGGCGTACCCACCGAGTATATACGGAAGCAAACACTCGCGAACGCCGAGCGCTTCATCACTCCCGAGCTGAAGGAGAAAGAGGAGCTGATCCTGACCTCCGAGGAGCGGTTGGGCGAGCTGGAGGCGCGCCTTTTTTCGGGCCTCCGGCAGGCAGTGGCCAGGGAGGCGCCGGCGCTCCTGGAGAACGCGCGGCTCGTGGCCGAGGCGGACTGCCTGCTCTCGCTGGCGGAGGTGGCGCTCGCGCAGGGATATACCCGCCCGGGCATCAACGGGGATTCACGCCTTGAGATCGAGGCCGGCCGGCACCCCGTCCTGGAGGCGCTCCAGCGCGATCCGCCCTTCGTTCCCAACGACAGCCTGCTGGATGCCACGGAGTGCCAGGTGGCCCTTGTCACCGGGCCCAACATGGCCGGCAAGTCCACGTATATACGCCAGGTGGCTCTCATCTGCCTGCTGGCGCACATGGGGAGCTTCGTCCCCGCCGCCCGCGCCTCCGTGCCTCTGCGGGACCGCATCTTCACCCGTGTCGGCGCGATGGACCACCTGGCCCGGGGGCAGTCCACCTTCCTTGTGGAAATGACCGAGCTGGCCAACATCCTCCGGCATGCCACCACCGACTCACTTGTCATTCTTGACGAGATCGGACGCGGCACCTCCACCTATGACGGCCTGTCCATCGCTTGGGCCGCCTGCGAGTTCCTCCACAACACCCGCGGCGTCCGGCCCCTCACTCTCTTCGCCACGCACTACCACGAGCTGGCGGAGCTTGAGGGGGCGCTCCCCCGCCTGCGCAACTTCAGCGTGGCCGTGGAGGAGACCGGCCGGAAGATCGTCTTCCTCTACCGCATCGTGGCTGGACACACGGACCACAGCTACGGAATCCATGCGGCGGAACTGGCCGGTGTGCCTCCCATGGCGGTGGCACGGGCCCGGGAGATCCTGCTGTCGCTCGAAGCAGGCGACCCGGTCGCAGCCCGCGTGGCGGCGGAAACGGACGGAGACACGCCCACCCGCAGCGGCCGGGATGGCAAACTGCGCCGCAAGCCGCAGGCAAAGGTGCTGCCCGTGCCTGAACCATGGGAGGACCAGCAGCTCACCCTGTTCGACACGCCACGCACACACCCAGTGGTGGATAAGCTCCGGGTGCTCGACCCGCACCGGCTCACGCCGATCGAGGCCCTGTCCATTCTCTCCGAGATGAAAAAGGAAGCCGAGCGCGAGGGCTGACCGTACAGCCCCTCAGGCCCGGCCGTGTGGGCCGGGGGAGGGAGAAGCACTCCCCGCCTTCCGCGCGGTGACGCCGTCAGACCTTGCGGCGCGAAATCCCCGGCCGGAACTTGTCGTATATCACCGTCGCCCCTTCGATCTCGTCAAGAGACCGCTCGGGGTCCATCCCGCTCTCCATGTCCCAGAGTGCGAAAAGCATCTGGGGATCGGTGTCGTCGTACTGGCGCGGGCAGGCGCCGGATGCTTCGAAGTCTCGGAGAATGACAGGGTGGTGAGAAAACTGTTTCCGGGACATGCAATCCTTCCTCTCGACCGTCTCCCCGCTCGTGGCGGCGGGCTACCGACCCCAAAGGAAACCCCTTTATTGGGGGCGGTCAAGCCATTCGGGAGACTCGAGCGGTCCAATCCGAACCCGCGTGGAATCAGATGCGTGTGTTGTCAATCAGCCGTACTTTGCCGATGCGGATTGCGATCAGAACGTAAGTTCCGCCGCGCACCACATGTTCAAGCGGTTCCAGTGTCACGCGGCTGACGATGGCCGCATAGTCCAGCTCCACGCCGGAGGTCTGCACGGCCGAGCGGATGGCCTGCAGCAGCTCGCCCGTGTGCAGGATGCCCTGCTTTTTCACGAGGAAGTGCGTGCGCTTGAGCGCCCTGTACATACAGAGTGCCTTGCGCCGCTGCTGAGGGGTCAGGAGGATATTGCGGCTGGAGCAGGCAAGCCCGCCGGCCTCCCGCACCGTCGGCACGCCGACGACCTCCGTGTCTAGACAGAGGTCGTCCACCATGTGCTGGAGAATGGTGAACTGCTGGGCGTCCTTCAAGCCGAGGACGAGGTGGTCCGGGCGCACGATTTCCAGCAACTTGAGGACGACCGTGCAGACGCCGCGAAAGTGCCCGGGGCGCGAGGCGCCCTCCAGCTTGGTGCTCAGCCGGCCCACGTTCACCGAGGTGAAAAAGCCCGGAGGGTATATCTCCTCGACGGTGGGAACGAAGGCGATGTCCGCGCCGGCCTCCTCTGCCAGCCGCAGGTCCGCCTCCTCGTCCCGGGGGTAGTTTTGCAGGTCCTCGGGGTCATTGAACTGCGTGGGATTGACGAAGATGGAGAGGACCGCCAGGTCAGCCTTCTCCCGGGCGGTTTCGATCAGACGGCGATGTCCCGCGTGCAGCGCCCCCATGGTGGGCACGAAAGCGATGCGGCGTCCCTTGCGGCTTTCCTCGCGCAGATGCTTCTTTGCCGCGGCAATCTGCCGGATGACCTCCATCGGCACGAAGTCCTCCCGTGTGCGAATTCCTGCAGAGTCTTGGAGCAGCCTGTGCTCCGCGATGGATCACGTGACCGGCGTTCTGGGGCAAGCGGACTCCGTTGCGCCCGCTGCACCGGTTTCTCAGGGATGCTCACCCTCGTCCATCAACCGGCTGATGGCATCCTGGGCGGCATCGTTCTCGGCAGTCTTCTTCCGCGGGCCGGTTCCTTCGCCCAGCAGCCTGTCCTGCAGATAGACCCGCATGCGGAAGGACTTCTGGTGCTCGGGCCCTCCTTCGGACACCACGCGGTAAATGGGGACCTGCTGGTGGTACTTCTGCGTCCATTCCTGGAGCTGGGACTTGAAGTCCACAAGTCCCGATTCGGCATGGCTTTCCATGGCGGGCCGGAGGACCACCGCCTCCAGCGCGGGCCTTACCTCGTGCCACCCATAGGTAAGGTAGAGCGCCCCACAGATTGCCTCCAGCGCCGAGCCGAGAATGGAGATGCGGTCGCGGCCGCCGGTGCGGGACTCGCCCGCGCCGAGGAGGAGAAGCGGCCCAAGCCCAAGCTGCCGGCCCATTTCACCGAGCAACGCCCGGCTGACCAGCGTCGCTCGAAGCTTGCTCAGCGATCCTTCATCGCTCAACGGCTGCTGGCGCAGGATGAACTCCGTGGCAGCGAGACCGATGACGCTGTCGCCGAGGAACTCCAAGCGTTCGTTGTCCTCGTCGAGTCCCGCCTCGGTGCGATAGCTGCGGTGGATCAGGGCACGGTTGAAGCGGGGCCAGAGCCCCTCACGCGGCGTGAGCCCGAAACGAGCGAGCAGGGGGGTGAGTTCCTCGATTCTCTCCGGCGTCAGCTGGTAGCGGACGGGTGACTGCGAGCCGGCGCCCTCGCCGTTTGCGGGCACGGTGTCCATGAAGCGGCTCACTCCAGCAGAAGGAGGCCGAAAAGGGAGAGAGCGCCTCCGGGCTTGTGGATGAGATACTCTTCCCAGCCCAGCATTCTCAGTGTTTCGGCAAGGTCTATCCCGGCGGCTTCGAGCGTTGGGCGCGTTTTGCCCGGATAATGGCACGGACGCATCTCCTCGCTGCCTCCCTGACAGAAAATGCAATTCCCCACCGCGTAGAGAAAGGCGCGGGAATATCCGCGGGAGAAGGCAGCGTCTTCTATTTTCAATAGACTGCGTTGGAATTCCGACAGGAGGTCCTGTGCTCCCGTCTCGCCCCCCTTGAACTGTATGTCACGGCGGAGGAGCAACCCGAACCGGTAGGTCTCCAGCACCTCGCTGGTGTCCTCGGCCGTCGGAGACTGAGGAGGGTGGAACATTGGGGCGCTGATGCCGCGGCAGGAGTATTGGCATTTGAGACGGGCCCAGCGCGCCACGAGGACCTGTGGCGTGTTGATCATGCGTGTCTCGCTGAGACCGTGCCCCCCGGGGTTGTGAATCAGGCGGGCGATGTATTTCTCGCGTTGTTCCATGGCGGGTTCCGGCGGGAGATTCACAGCCGGGACCCCTCAGATTGGCGGAGCGGGGTCGCCGGAGCTTTATCCTGGGGGGGGCGTGCCAAGGGATATGCCGGCAGAAGGGCGGGACCGGTCAAGCCGGGAAAGCACGCTCCCCCCGGCGCATTGCCGGGGGGAGTCGGTCGGTAACCTCTGGGAGTGGCCTCAAAGGGCCCTGCCTCCCTGTCTGTCGGTCATGCACAGAGAAACAAGCACCACATGAGGCTAGTAAGCGGCCACCTCGCTATAACAGTCGGGACAACCCAATTCAGACCACCTCCTTTCCTAGCGTTGGGGCAATCAGTGGGAGACGATGGGCACCAGGTCAAGGATAAAAGATGCACCCAAACCTGTGAAAAAAGGTGGATGTCGGGGATGATCTTTCGACGAAAAAGGACAAAACCTGACACGGCCTCACCACCCTGCCAGCCCTGCCGCGCGCGCCGGGACATGGTCCCGTTTGACCTTCGCATCCGCAAAGGGGTACACGCTTTGCATCACCGGGAACTGGCACCGGCACTGCCGGATTCCCCAAGATTCCCGGTTCACGCACCGCAAAGGGTCTCCCATGCCTTCGACGCAGCGAATTACCGTCCGCCAGGCCATCGAGGATGTCCGCCAGGGGCGCATGGTTATCGCCGTGGACGACGAGAACCGTGAGAACGAGGGCGATTTTGTTCTGGCCGCCTGCCACATAACGCCCGAGAAGGTTAACTTCCTCCTCAGGCATGCGCGGGGGCTGATTTGCGTCCCCATGACCCGCCAGCGCCAGAATCAGCTGGAGCTCTTCCCCATGGTGAGCCGTTCCACCGACCACCACGGGACGAACTTCACGGTCATGGTGGACTCCCGGGAGGTCAGCACCGGTATATCGGCCTACGACCGGTACCTGACGATCAAGGCACTCGTGAACGAGCGGACCACGCCGGCAGACCTTCTCCGCCCTGGGCACATCAACCCGCTCATCGCCCGGGAGGGAGGTGTCCTTGTCCGCGCCGGACACACGGAGGCGGCTGTTGATCTCGCGCGCCTGGCCGGCCTCCCCCCTGTTGGCGTCATCTGTGAAATCCTGAACGAGGACGGCACGATGGCACGGATGCCGGACCTCGAGGAAATCGCCGGCGAGCACGGCGTGGGGATCATCACCATCGAGGACCTTATCGCCTATCGCAAGGCGCACGAGCGGCTCGTCCGCCGCGTGGTCTCCACTCGCATCCCGAACCCCTTCGGCGTCTGGACGTTGCATCTTTACGAGAACCTGATCAGCGGGGAGGAACACCTGGTCCTCGTCATGGGCGAACCGGAGAAGCAGGAATCCGCCCTGGTGCGCGTGCACTCCAAGTGCTTCACCGGCGACACGCTGCTGAGCCAACGCTGCGACTGCGGCGCACAACTCCTTGCGGCCATGGAGAAGATCTCCCGCGAAGGGCACGGCGTGATCATCTACATGGACCAGGAGGGGCGCGGCATCGGCCTCCGGGCAAAGCTGATGGCCTACAACCTCCAGGACGAAGGGCAGGACACGGTTCAGGCGAATCAGTCGCTCGGTTTTGCTCCGGACCTGCGTGAGTACGGTATCGGCGCCCAGATTTTTGCGGATCTGGGGCTCAAGAAGCTCCGCATCATGACAAACAATCCCAAGAAGATCGTCGGCATCAGCGGATTTGGCCTCGAGGTGGCCGGGCGCGAACCGCTGGAGGTCGGCGCCCACACCTTCAATCACACCTACCTGAGGGCGAAGGTGGAGAAACTCGGACACCTGCTGAACCTGGATGACCTCCACGGCTGCCCGCCCCCGGGCGCCCAATCCGAATGCAGTACCTCGCCGGAGCTCCATCCCTCACGGGAACGCCGCTGAAACAAAAAGCGCCAAACACACAGAACGCCATTACGCGACCGGGCGGGCCACTGCAGCGGCCCGCCCGGTCTCTTCTTTTCCGATTTCGTACTTCGAGCGCTACGGCCTGTCGTACGACCGAACCGTGAGGTTCTCGAAATAGATACCACCCGTGGCATCCGG
>SLOM01000217.1 GCA_007132505.1 Candidatus Sumerlaeota bacterium | reverse complement strand
GTGTTGGCGGGTCCGTGCCATCGTGGCTGGGTGCAGGAAGGGAGCTTGAAGGAGCGTTGGCGCGGGGATGCGAGAATCTAGTTTCCGGAACCCGGTGACCTGCCCCTGCAGAAACAGACCCCCGTTGGACCCCAGAAGTGGTCAAAAGGACAAAAAGCCCAGCAATTGTGGGGTTCACACCGGACTGTAAATCCGGCGGGCGAGAGCCCTACGTTGGTTCAAATCCAACCCCGTCCACCATCACACGTTTCCCTCTTCCGCATAAGCGAACAACAATGTCACGCAACCTCTTTTGGTGGTTCGGTGCAGGCCGTCAGGTCTGTTGGCTGGGGTGAGAGGTAGGAAGCAATTGGGGGGAGTCTCAACGCAGGGAATGATATGGGTAAGGGGGCGGCCTGCCGGGCACCCGGGTCGGGGCGCTGCAGCGCAGCGACGAGACTGCGAGCATGGGAGTGTCCCCGGCAGGCACTCTCCTTGCCCCATTGCGTGTTGCGGTGGGATGCGTCCTGCTGTTTGTGTCTGCACGGCACACGGCTGCGCGGGATTGGCGCTTCGGGGGGGCACGGGGCTGAAGCCTTCCCGACCGGCGCGGCGTAGCGGCTGCCACCCAACACTGCTGCAAGGAGATCCGGCCTTCCTCGATGGCGACAGTGAAACGTGATTACTATGAAGTCCTGGGGGTCGTGCGCGGCGCGAACCAGGAGGAACTTAAGAAGGCCTACCGCAAGTTGGCCCTGCAATACCACCCCGACCGGAATCCGCAGGATCCGGAGACGGCCGCGGAGCACTTCAAGGAGGCGAGCGAGGCCTACGAGGTGCTTTCCGACCCGGAGAAGCGCTCGCGCTACGACCGGTTTGGCCACGAGGGCGTGAGGTCCACCTTCAGTGGGGGAGGTTTCTCCTGGTCGGACTTCCACCATCAGGCGGACATCGAGGACATATTCGGCGATTTTTTCAGCGCCTTCTTTGGCGGCGGGGCCCGCCGGAGCCGGAGCAGGTCCGGCCCTTCGCGAGGCCGCGATGTCGCCGTGCGGTACCCCCTTACGCTGGAAGAGGCCTTCTCCGGGAAGGAGGCGGAGATCGCCTACGAGCGCCTTGAGGAGTGCGACACCTGCTCGGGGAGCGGCTGCAAGCCCGGGACCCAGCCGCAGACGTGCTCCACCTGCGGTGGCCGGGGGATCGTCCGGCAGGCGCGCGGGTTTTTCGCCGTGGAGACCACCTGTCCGACCTGCGGCGGGCAGGGCCGTTCCATCACGGACCCTTGCACCGACTGTAGTGGCCAAGGGCGCGTGCCGCGGCGAAACGAGGTCAAGTTCTCCATCCCCACCGGCGTGGATACCGGCATGAGCCTCCGCATTCGGGGGGAAGGGGAAGCTGGCCTGGGCGGCGGCGAGCGGGGTGACCTGCTTGTGCGCTTCGAGATCGCCGAGCACGACCAGTTTGTGCGCGAGGGAGCGGACATCTACTCCGAGGAGACGATCAGTTTCCCCCTCGCAGCTCTTGGCTCCGAGGTCGAGATCGAGACCCTCCATGGGCCCCATGCGCTGAAGGTGCCCGCGGGCACGCCGACCCATCACGTCTTCCGTGTTCGCGGTCACGGCATGCCCGTCACGACCGATGGCAAGCAGTACGGCGATCATTACGTGCGGGTTGTGGTGGATGTGCCGAAGAAGCTGAGCGAGCGCCAGAAGGAACTCCTCCACGAGTTCGCGGAGGAGTCCGGTGAAAAGGTCAAGCCCGGGCAGAAGGGCTTCTTCCAGTCTCTGAAGGAAAAGCTCGAAAGATAAGTTACTTCAGCCTTCTTCAGGGATGAGGCACCCGATCGGCTCGTAGGTCACGACCTCCGGTCTCCGGCCCTCGCGCAGAGCATCAACCGCCTCGCGGAGTAGAAAACGGTGCTCCCGGGTGCCGGGGAAAAGGGTGCTTTCCGGGGCTCCCCAGTAGGCGATGGTCCCGTCCTTGTCGAGCACCCACACCTCCGGCGTGCGCGTGGCGCCCAGCAGCTCGCGCGCGGTGCCATCGTGATCGAAATAGACGGGGAAGGTCACCGTTCCAGCCTCTTTCTGTGCTTCCAGGTCGGCCAGAACCCACTCGGTCCGGGTGTCATGGGGCATGATGCCGATGAAGCGGACATCCCTGCCGTAGCCATCCGCCTCCATGCGCGAGATGAGGCGGCCACAGTTTTCGGCGCACGGGCATCCGGGGTGGTGGAAGTTCACGACGACAAAGTGCTCTCCATCCACTAAGGAGGAGGCCTTCACCGGATTCCCGTCCGCGTCGTGGACCGTGAATTCCGGGAGCGTGCCGCCAATGTGGAGATTCCCGGCGCTCTCCGCGGCAGCAGGGGTGGTCCCCGTGATTGACCGGACACGCTGGGAGAGCAGGACTGTACCGGTGATCGCGATCAACAGCAGGACGCCGCCGGTGAGCAGCGCAAATCGGGTCTTCTCGGTCACGTGATGAACTCCCTTGCCTGGTTTGGTGGTGGGGGGAGGAGTGGTCCTCTGGGTCTGTCTGTCCCCTTGCATCCCCCATTAGCGAACCTTTTGCCCGGTCCAAGGGCTGTCTGCCCAAATTCCTCCTAGCACCGGGGACCCCGTCCGGACCATCAACTGTTCATCGGTCTTCGAACCAGGCGTCCCATACCACGTAAGGAAAGCGTGCCGAAATCCGCATGGCCAATCCCAACTCCCCCAAAGTGCTGCTTGAATCCCTGGAGCCCAAGGACGGTGTCCTGCGCGTGATCCCGCTCGGTGGGATCGGCGAGATCGGCATGAATTGCTACCTTTACGAATACGCCGGCGAGCTGCTGCTGGTGGACTGCGGCCAGATGATGCCGGATGAGGAGCTTCTCGGCGTGGACTACGTCATCCCGGACGTGACCTACCTTGCCGAGCGGTCGGACCGGCTCGTGGGCATTGTGCTGACCCACGCCCACGAGGATCACGTCGGCGCGCTGCCCTACGTCCTCCCGAGTCTTCCGGACACCGTGCCCGTCTATGGAAGCGAGCTCACCATTGCGCTCCAGAGGGAGAAGATCCGCGAGCACGGGCTGAAGCCAAACTTCAAGGCGTTTGCCGCGCGCCAGAAGCTCTCCCTCGGCAGCCACTTCCTGGTCGAGCCGCTGGCCGTCACGCACTCGATCATTGATGCCTTCGCTCTGGCCATCACCACGCCCGTGGGCACGGCCATCCACAGCGGTGATTACAAGATGGACCCGGCGCCGATGGACGGCGTCTCGTTCGACTTCCATGCCTTCTCCCGGTACGCTGAGGGTCCGGAGGAAGGCGTGCTGGTACTGCTTGGCGATTCAACCAATGCCAACCGTGTGGGCATGTGCCCTTCCGAGTCCATTGTCGCGCCGACGCTTTCCCGCCTCATCCGGGAGGCCAAAGGGCAGATCATCCTCTCCTGTTTTGCCAGCTCGCTGCACCGCATCCAGCTTGTGCTGAACATTGCGGCGGTGGAGGGGCGGGTGGTGTTCCCCGCGGGGCTGAATATGGAACGCAACATCCGGGTGGCAGCCGCGCTGGAGGCGCTGGATGTCCCCTGCCAGCTCGAATCCGATCCGGACAAGGCGAAGAACTACCCGCCCGAGAAGCGGCTGTTCCTGACCACCGGCAGCCAGGGCGAGGCCCTCTCCGGCCTCTCCCGCATCGCGCTTGGCTCGCACCGCTCCATCACCCTGCAGCCTGGCGACACCGTGATCCTCTCCGCCAGATTGATCCCCGGAAACGAAAAGGCAATCTATCGGCTGATCAATCACTTTGCGCGCCATGGGGCGAGGGTGCATTATCCGGGCAACACGCCGGATGTGCACGTCTCCGGGCACGCCTACCGCGACGAGATGCGTCACCTCATCAACCTCGTCAATCCCCGCTACCTTGTCCCGATGCACGGTGAGTACCGCCACCTGCGCGCCCATGCGGAACTGGCGGAGGAGCTTGGCATGCTGCCGGAGGAGATTTTCGTTCTCGAGAACGGCGACTGCCTCGAAATCAACAGCGCCGGCGACGCCGAGATCATCGGCAGGGTGCCACACGGCCGTGTCTTCGTGGACGGGAAGGGCATCGGCGACGTGGAGGACCTCGTCATCCGCGACCGGCGGTTCCTGAGCGAGGACGGTGTCGTGCTGGTCATGCTGAGCGTGGACCGGGAGACCGGTGAGGTGCTCGGCGGACCCTACCTGCACACGCGCGGCTTCGTGTCCGAGGAGTTGGAGGGCCCCCTGCTCGACGAGGCCGCCGGGGTCGTCCTGGATGCCTATCGGTCCACTGCTCCCGAGGAGCAGGAGGAGAGCGCCGTCGTGCAGGCCACCGTGAAGAAGGCCCTGCGAGGCTTCCTCAAGAAGCAAACCCGGCGGTTTCCCGTCATTCTGCCGGTCATCATGGAAATCTGAACCGCGCGGTCCCGGCGCGCCGTGCTTGACAGGAGCCGCCCCGGGGCGGTCATGCTGACCTGCGCCCGCCCCCAGCACGGCGGGCCGCCAACCTCCACACGAGACAGATAAGGCGCATGGCGGACAAGTACTGTATCATCACCTACGGGTGCCAGATGAACGAGCACGACTCCGAGATCATGGAGGGTTTGCTCCGCATGCGCGGCTACGAGCGCGTCGGCGACGAGCACAAGGCGGACGTGGTCGTCTTCAATACCTGCTGCGTGCGCGAAGGCGCCGAGAACCGGGCCATCGCCCGCTGCGAGTCCCTCCGCCCAGCCAAGGAAAACAACCCCCGCTTGGTCATCGCCCTCTCCGGCTGCGTCGCACAGGACCAGGGGCGCCGGCTGCTCGACCGTATACCCCACCTGGATCTCGTGGTTGGCACGCGCGATTACATCCACCTGCCGGAGCTGGTGGAGCAGTACCTCGTTGACGGGAAACGGCTCGTCGCCACGGAGGATATAGACAAGCCGCTCTCCATCAACACCGTCCCGATGCGCCAGAGCGGACTGCGCGGATTCGTGAACATCATGTATGGGTGCAACAACCGCTGCACGTTCTGCATCGTCCCCAAGACACGAGGCGAGGAGTGGAGCCGGCCAGTGGACGACATCGTCCGCGAGGTCCGCGGCATGGTGGACCACGGCTATCGCGAGGTTACCCTTCTCGGCCAGAACGTGAACAGCTACATGACCGGGAAGCGCGAGGATTTCGCGGACCTGTTGTATGCGCTCAACGAGCTGGACGGGCTCTGGCGCATCCGCTATACGACCTCGAACCCAAAGAGCTGCCGGGATCGCCACATCGGAGCCGTCGCCGACTGTGACAAGGTGATGGAGAATCTCCACCTTCCCGTGCAGTCAGGAAACGACAGGATCCTGCGCCTGATGAAGCGCGCCTACAATGCGAAGCGTTACCGCCACCTTGTCTCCCTCTTCCGCGAGCAGAACCCCGTCCATTCGCTCAGCACTGACATCATCGCCGGCTTCCCCACGGAGACGGACGAGGAGTTTGCGGAGACGCTACGGCTCGTGGAGGAGGTGCGTTTCGACAGTGCCTTCATGTTCATGTACAGCCCACGCGCGGGCACAGTGAGCGCGGAAACCATGCGTGACGACGTGCCACTGCGCCTTAAGAAAGCCCGGCTCCAGCGCCTCATTGAACTGCAGGAATCCATTTCGGCGGAGAAGAATCGCGAGGAGGCCGGCCGCGTGCACGAAGTCCTTGTGGAGGGTCCGTCGAAGAAGGACCCGGACGCGCTTCAGGGGCGCACGCGCACCGACAAGATGGTGGTCTTCCGCGGCAACCGGCGGCTGGTGGGAACACTGGCTCAGGTTCAGATTACCGGAGGCAGCTCGCACACGTTGTTCGCCGAGGTGGTGACGCGCGAACCCGAGCCACTGGCCGGCGCACCGGCCGGCTGATGTCTATTCGCTGTAAAGCAGGTGCCGCTCCCGGATTTCCAGGAACGCCGTCAGGTCATCCTGCCAGCCGGCAATGATGCTCTCCGCATCCTCCTCCAGGATGCGCTCGTGGAGGTTCTCCACGCCCATCAACCGCGACAGATAATCCCGCAGCCTGATGTGCTCGGGATACAGCTCCACCAGCGCCCGCACAGCCACCAGACCCGTGCGGACGGGTTCGAAGGTCTCCCGGTCCGTAACGTGCACCTGCACGCCGCCGCAACGTTCCCCGGCATGGGCGGCAAAGGTGGGCCGGAACCAGGCCGGACGGAAACGGACACCGGGGAGGTCCTTCCCGTTGAGGTGTGCCGCCAGCTCATGCCCGTCTATCCACGGCGCACCGAACAGCTCGAACGGACGGGTGGTGCCGCGGCCCTCGCTCACATTCACCGCTTCCATGGCGCAAAGGCCGGGATAGACAAAGGCCGTCTCGATTGTCGGCATGTTCGGGGTCGGGATCACCCACGGATAGCCGGTTTCCTCGAAGGTCATGCCGCGGGTCAGCCCGGGCACCTTGATAACCGTGAGGTCCACCTTCGGGTCCATCCATTCTTCATTGACGAGCGTGGCCAGCTCTCCCGTGGTAAGCCCATGGCGGACGGGCACGCCGAAGGGCGCGTCAGGCCATTTGCGGCCGATGATCCCCCCATCGAAGGGAATCGGCGCGCCCTCCACGGCCATGAGTCCGTTCGGATTTGGCCGGTCCAGGACGACGAACGACTTGCCGTGCTCCGCGCACGCCTCCATCACGAACGTCATGATCCACTGCCGCGTATAGAAGCGTGACCCGACGCTCTGCATGTCGAAGACCACGACGTCGAGCTTGTCCAGCTGCTCGGCCGATGGGGCCCGCCGGGGGCCGTAAAGTGAATACACCGGCAGCCCGGTGTGTATATCCGTCGTATCCTCGTCCCGGTCGCCCGCCTGGAGGTCGCCATAGATGCCGTGCTCAGGAGCGAAAAGCGCCACGAGCTCCACGTCCGGATGCTCGAAAAGGCGCACGGAAATGTGGCGGTATTGGCTGTCCACTCCCGAAGGATTTGTGAACACACCCACACGCTTGCCCGAAAGGGTTTCGATCAATTCTTCAATCTGTGCCTCGATGGGGTGTTCGTGCGCCGAGCCCGGCACCGTCAGTGGCGCGGCCAGGAAGAGGGCAACGACCGGGACTAGAAATAGACGATACATCATGGGAGACCCTGCTCCGTTTCTGTTTGTATGGGTTGTTCGGCCTCGCAAATCCGGCTGAAGCTATTCCTGTTTTCCTGTCATCTTGGACAGGACGCCCTTCGCGGCCGCAGGACTCCAGAACGCCCGTATAGCCGTCAGGACAACCAGCGTCAGGGCGGCATAGTAGGCCAGGCGCTCGGCAAGCCGGAGTGCCGACTGGGCCACGTAGCTCAGGAATACCGTGTCATCCCCCCGGTGAATCAGGATCGTCCTTACCTCGGGATGATAGATGGCCCAGGCGACCGCTCCATAGGCCGCACCGATCAGCGCCCCAAGGAAAGCGGCTTGCAGGACGAACCAGACAGACAGCGGGAAGTCCAGCCTGAGCCTGCTGAACTCGGCTTCACGTGTCCTCTCGGAGGGGTCCGGGTCCGGCTCCCGGTCTTCGTCCGGACCCGGTTGCTCCGTTCTTGGGGTGTCATCGGTGGGCATGGCTGCCTATACTCCTCTCGCTCTTGGACGTCCTCTACTGCACGTTCCACGAGTCGCCCGAGTTTTCGTATAGCAGGTGTGGCTCCACGAGTTCGAGGAATGCCTGAAGGTCGTCCTGCCATTCAGCGGCAATATCCGCCGGGTCCTCCTCCAG
>SLOM01000173.1 GCA_007132505.1 Candidatus Sumerlaeota bacterium | reverse complement strand
CTGGCTGACATCCTCCGCCGGCGCCAGACACCGGCCTTCCGCGCCCCGCCGGACTTGAACCAAGGCGGACAGCTTGATATCATCGGCTATTGAGAGTCCGAAAAAATGGGGAAAGTCCTGGGGAGACCTGCCCACGGTCCACGTGCCACCGGCCTGAGGGGCGTTGCGCAGCCGCTTTTTTCCATCTCCGGGGAAACAAGTCGGCCGTCCGGCCGGCTTTGTGACCCCATCTTTTGTAAGAAAATTCTAATTGTATTGACCTGCAGCGCGCCCCACCATTTAACTACGGCACACTAGGAGGGGACGGGCACCGTCTCCCCCCACGACATCCCGACGAGCAGGAGTCATCCCATCCAGTGCCAAGACAACACTCCAAGACCAAGCGTGCGCCGGTTATCCACGGATTAATGAGGCGTGTGACCGAATCCCGCCCTGCCGCCATCCTCTACGAGCTTTGGAAGGAAGGCCCAATCTCACGCGGCGTCCTGGCCGAGCGGATGGGGCTGAACCTGCCAACCGTCTCGGCGGTGGTGCAGGACCTGATCAAGGCCGGCGACCTTGTGGAGGAGGGCTTCGCGACCTCCACGGGTGGCCGCAAGGCCCAGCTCCTTGACGTCAACCCGCGGCGCGGTGGCGTCGCAGCGGTTGAGTTCTCCTCCCACGGCATCCTCAGTGCCTCCTCGGACATGAAGGGCCGGCTTCACAATCACGTCATCCGCCCGTTCTCGCTCTCCTCGGGGCGCGACGCCGCCATCGAGGCCATGGTGGAAGCCATTGAGGACCAAAAGCTCTTCCTCAAGGAGGACGAAGGGCTCGACCTCGCCCGCATCGGGGTCGTGGTGAGCGGCCTCGTGGACGAGTCCCGGGGCATGTCGCTCCGCTTCCCGCGATTCGAGGACTGGCAGGACGTCCCCATCGTCGAAATCCTGGAGGAGCGCTTCTCAGTCCCCGTTCACCTCAGCTCCCACGTCATTGGAACGACCTTGGCCGAGTGCACCTTCGGCCGGTTCAAAGAGCTCAAGAACTACGTGTACGTGCACCTTGGCCCCGGTCTGGCCGCTGGAATCGTGATTGATGGCTACGTCTACCGGGGCAACAAGTCCACGGTCGGGGAATTCGGGCATCTGACCGTGGATGACAACGGGCCGGTGTGCTACTGCGGAAACTATGGGTGCCTCGAGACTGTGGCCTCGGACTGGGCACTTATTGCACAGGCCGAGCAGGCGCTGCGTGACGGCGTGCAAAGCCACATCCCCGAGCACCTTGACGACACCGGGCAGATCACGCCGCTGGCAATCTTCCAGGCCGCGGAGATGGGCGACCGCTTGGCGGGAAACATCATTGATCGCGCCGGGCATTACCTCGGCACCGCACTCGCCGGCTTCGTCAACCTGTTTGCCCCGGAGGCGATCGTCTTCGGGGGCTCGATGGCGGAGGAGGGCGAAAGGCTCATCAAGGCGATCCGCCACACCATGAAGCGCCGGGCACTTGAGCCGCTCGAGCATGACGTCCAAGTAGACCTCTGCTCTTTCGGTCCTCAGGCAGGTGTGGTGGGTGCAGTTGCTATTGCGTTGCACACCCACTATATGGGTTTTGAAGAGAGCTGACCGGCAGCCGAGCATTCCGAAACCACAGCCGGCCGGAATGAACACCATGCAGTTTCTCATCCGCCTGACTTGGCTTGGCGCGGCCATGTGCCTTGTGTTGTGCGCCAACACTGTCCATGCACAGTACCGTGTGTACGCGTGGGAAAGCTTCGAGGAAGGCAGGCTGCCCCAGTCA
Source organism: Candidatus Sumerlaeota bacterium (assembly GCA_007132505.1). Lineage (GTDB taxonomy): Bacteria > Sumerlaeota > Sumerlaeia > SLMS01 > SLMS01 > SLMS01. The sequence goes on along the minus strand of SLOM01000173.1, from coordinate 6,037 downwards.
CTCTTCATGGGGCACTTCGCCAACGAGCAGACGGTGCGCGTGCTCGACTACCGCCACCCGAACCTGCCGCGTGCCATGCGCCGCGGCATCTCACCCGTGGAAACGGGGCAGTTCGGCGTCATCTTCCGCCCCATCCCGGACCGCAATCACCTCAGCATCGTCTCGCCCGTCTCGCTCGACCGCAACCGTATCGGGCGGGAAGGACGTGCGCTCTACCAAGCGGATTTCTACCTGCCACCCGAGGGCGAATACATGCCCACCACGGCGCTGCTCGCGCAGGTGGTGCAGGATGGCTCGACCACCTACCGCTTCTACCGCTTCGGCATCCTCGAGGGGGGAACACAGGTCTTCTTCTCCTTCACGAACAACACGCCGGAGCCCGTGCTCTACCTCAGTCAGCCCACGTCTCAACTCCCTTTGCGGCGGCCTGGATGGCACCGTTTCCAGATCATCTTCAAGGGGCAGAACGAGGTTTACTGCGCGATTGACGGCAAGCCGACGTCCTTCTCACCCATCAACGAGCCGACGCTGCGCCGCCTCAACGCTGGCATCATGGTGACCACCGCCGAGCCACGGCGCCAGCCGGTGATGGTGGCGGACAACCTGTCCATCCAGTGGACGGCGCAGGATGTGCCCATCCCCGAGTCACCCTGGCTGATGGAAATGCCCGATGCCAACAGGCCCAACCGCAGCTTCCTCGATGCTGGGAACACAGTGTTCTGGATGAACGATCCGCGGCAGTCCTGGCAGCGCGCCCGCTCCCAGCGCCGCCCCATCCTAACCCTCTTCTATACACCCAACGCCGGCCCGTACCGCTACCTGCGCCGCATCACACCGATGGACGACGAAACGGAGGCCCTCCTCAACCGGTTCGTCCTTCTGAAGGTGGACGTGAACCAACTCGGTGGCGGCAGTCTGGCCCAGCGCTACCAGATCGTAAGGCTGCCTACCCTTGTTGTCATCGGCTCCGATGGCAGGGAAAAGTCCCGTCTCCCGATCGCCGCGGACAACACACAATGGAGCGAGGTGCGCGCCTTCCTGGAGGAGGCCTTCGAGGACTTCGACGAGGATGAGGTGACGGAGGAAGTGGCTAGCGGGGGCGACTAGACGGAGCTGCGTCCCCGGAGGCCACGCGGGACTGGAGCGCCTCCGGGTTGGGGGCCGCTTCGAGCGGGAGCCAGATGCGGGCCTCCGCGCCGCCATCCGGGTGGTTCTCCAGCGTTACCTCGCCGCCGTGCGCCTCCACGGATCCCTTCACGATGGCCAGCCCAAGGCCTGTGCCGCTCTCCTTGGATGAATAGAAGGGCTCGAACAGCTGCCTCGGCTCGACGGGAGGCAGCCCGTTCCCGTTATCGCGGACGAGCACTTCCACTCCCGCCTTTCCCACCACTGAATCCGCCGTTCTGGTCTCCAGCCGTATATACCCGCCTTCGATCCTTGCATCCTGCACGGAATCCAGGGCGTTGCGCGCGAGGTTGAAGATGGCCTCCTCAAGGCGGGCCGCGTCCCCGGTAATGTCCGGGAGATCGGGCTGGAGATGGACGCGGATGTCTATCTCCGGCTCGCCGGGTGCGATTTCCCGGGCGGCTTGGATTTCCATTTCGAGGAGCTTCGCGCAGCGATCCGCAATGCGGTTGACGTCCGCGGGCTCCTGCTCGAGGCGAGGCTGGCGCGCGGAGGCCAGGAACTGCCGCAGCCGCCCGTCAATCGTCTCCACCTCCTCGGCAATGACCTCCAGGTGGCGGAGGAAGGCCTCCCGGTTCGGGAAGTCGCTGTCCCTCTCCACCTTCTCGCGCATCATCTGCGTGTAGCCTTTGATCGGGCCGAGCGGGTTCTTGATCTCGTGGGCCATTCGGGCGGCCAGCTCGCCGATCGCAGAGAGGCGCTCGGCCTTGCGGAGCCGCTCCCGGGATTGACTTAGTTCGCTCCGCGTCTCCTCCACCAGCCGGCGGTACTCAGCGGCACGCGCGAAGACAAGCTGCTCGAACCTGCGCTCCATCCAGGTCATCCGCGTGAAGAAAACCGCGGCCACCACCAGCACGGCCATGATCCAGAAGAAGGTGCTCTGCAGGATGATGTGTCCCTGCGCCAGGAAGTAGAACTCCGCCAGGAGCCCGACGAACAGGAAGGCCACGAGCACAATGGCGGCGTAATAGAGTGCGCTGCTCACCGCGCGCGGGGAACGCAGTTCTTCCTGCCGCAGCGCCACGATGAGGCCGACCTGCGCCATGAGGGCGAACACAAGACTCGGCGAGGGGAGCACGGGCGCGGGCATGCCCGGCATCGTGGCCCAGAAGAAACCGGCAAAAATCAGCGGGCCCGCCACGGCCGCGATCAGGTGTTTGGCCAGGTTACGGCTCGGACCGCTGCCGTTGTAATACCGGATGGTGAGGACTCCGAGCGTGGCGGCCAGGGTCAGGGCGCAGTAGAGCGCGGCCACGCGGTGGGAGTTCGTCTGAAGGTCGTAGCTCGGTGCCGCGAGGCTGTAGTCAAAGAGGTCCGCAAAACCTCCGGACCGGATCTCCTCCAGCGTGAGGAGGACCACCGGCAGGAAGATCAGGAATGGGCCCCAAGAGCCGGACCAGACCGGGTGGAAGGGCTTCGGCCGGGTGAGAACGTAGTAGAGGAAGTTTCCCGGCACGATCAAAGCCGCCAGGTAAGGGAGCGAGAGCACCCACTCGACCTCCCGGTCCAGCGCACGGTAGAGCATCTGCCCCCCCGACCAAATGATCAGCGAGAGCGCGTTCATGATCAGGAAGAAGCCCGAGCGGACATGCGCGCCCTCGCGAACCACGTAGGCACAGATGACGAGGTTCAGCAGGACGATGGAGAGCGGAGGAATCAGGCTGACGAGCAAGGAAGGTGTGTACCGCGGGGCTAAAGTGCTTGACGGCCTTGGCAGGCTCAGACTGCCATCAGCCGCTTACTGACCGTCAACACAAGCCGGAGCCCGAAAGCCTTGCACCACCCCCTATCCATGAAGACCTTCCCACGAAGCCCGGCTGGAGGCTCTTTCCCGTGTGGCACTGGACAGCATTTAAAACACTGATTTTGTTGAACTTGGCATTCTTTCTCGCCGGCCCATCGCTGGCGATGGGGGAGGAGTCCGCCCCGGCCCGCGAAGAAGCCTCCGCGGAACCGGCACGCGAAGACGCCCCACGCCCTCTTCGCGTGGGCTTCGTGGACATGGAGATCGTCCTCGATTCTTCCCGGTCCATCCGCTCCATCGTGGGCGAAATGGACGAGGAACTGGACGAGGAGACGCGCGAAATCGAGTCCATGCGCCGGGAGGTGAGGCGCATTCAGCTCACCCTGGAGCAGCAGGGTACGGTGCTGTCCGACAGCGAACGGGCCGCCCGTCAACAGCGCGCCATTGAACTGATGGACAACATCGAGGAGCGGGAGTATCGGCTGGACCGCAAGTTCCGCGAGCAGCAACGCACCGTCATCGGGCCCCTCCTCGAGCAGATCGTCCGCGTGGTGGGCGACGTGTCGGTGCGCGAGGACTTCGATCTCGTGGTGCGCGGTGAAATGGTGCTCTACGGCCGGCACACAGCGGACCTGACGGACAAGGTCGTCGAGGAACTTGACCAGCGGGAGGCGGATCTGCGCCGTGCCCTGGGTCAGGCCGCCGATGAACCGCCGGACGAGGTGGAAACCCCGCTGCACGAGACCCTGCCGCTGATTCCCTGAGAGGAGCACTCCCCCCCGCACAGCAACCATGAGCATGATGGCTGAAAACGAGACCGGAACCGCCCGGCAGGGCGCTGTGCGGATCATTCCGCACGGAGGACCCCGGCGGCGGACCCTGTGTGGCGAACTCCGGCTCGAAGGCACGGGGATTCACTCGGGCGTGCCCTGCTCGGTCCTGCTGATTCCCCGGGAGGCCGGGGGGGTCGCGTTCCGCCATGCAGGCCGGGATGAGGAGGTCGCAGCCAGCCTCGAATGTGCGCGCCCGGAGCTTTCCGACCGGCGCACCGTGCTCGAGTCACCCTCCGGAACCCGGTTTGAGCAGGTGGAGCACCTGCTGGCCGCCTTGGAGTCTGAAGGCGTCAGCGACCTGTTGATCGAGCAGCAGGGCCCTGAAGTGCCCTTCCTCGGCGGTGGGTCGCGGGAGTTCATTGAGGGCATTCGGGAGGCCGGAATCGTTGAGCTGGAAGAGACCCGGCCCGTGCTGGAGGTGGCTCAGCCATTGACATTGCGGGATGGGCATGCAGTTGTTGCAGCGATGCCGCACAGTGGTCTCCGGCTGTCATGCTTTGTCGAGTTTCCGGGGACAATCGTGGGCAGCGCGGGATACTCGGCGGACCTTGGAGGAGCAGACGTCTTCTTCGAGGAGATTTCCAGGGCGAGGACCTTCGCCATGGCAGCGGATATTGAGAAGCTGAGAGCCGCAGGGCTCATCCGCGGAGGGAATCTGGAAAACGCCGTGGTGTTTGATAAAGACAGGTATCACAACGATTCGCTTCACTACCCCGACGAGGTCGTTCGTCACAAAATCATTGATCTGCTGGGGGACCTTTCCCTGCTGAGCTGCTCCTTGCGCGGGCACTTCTGGGCATGGCGCGCCGGTCATCGCAGCCATCTTCGGTTTGCCCAGCGTCTGCACGGAGAGGCAGAGAGTTCGTCATGACCCAACTGTCTGAAGTCGCCAATCTGGCTAACACGTTCATGTTCCACCCGCCCTTCGGCACTGCGGTGGTTCAGCAGATCATTCCGCACCGTTACCCCTTCCTGCACGTGGACGGCATCACCGAGTTCACGGAGGCGGGCATGAAGGGCTACAAGATGCTCAGCGCCGGGGAGCCATGCTTCGCCGGCCACTTTCCCGGGGAGCCGGTTTTCCCCGGCGTCCTTCAAATCGAAACAATGGCTCAGGTGGGAGCCTGCTGGATCCTTTCCCGGAAGGAAAACCTGGGGAAGATCGCCTACCTGATGAGTGTGGAGCAGGCGAAATTCCGCCGCCCGGCCGTGCCGGGAATGCGTCTGGACGTGACCGGAACGATCTCCAACCTGCGGTCGCGCTCGGGTAAGCTGTCGGCGGAAATCACGGCTGATGGAAAGGTGATTTCCAGTGCTATCATCCTTTTTGCCTTCCAAAAAGATGGCAGTGGCGGGCAGCAGCAACAGCTATGAGGGCGTACACGTCCTTTGCTCGACCCCCCGCTTGACCGACGTCCCCACCCGGATCGGTCTGGTGGCGGGAGAGGGCAAATTCCCGATCGTGATTGCGCAAGCGGCCCAGAGTGAGGGCGTCGCGGTGCACACCTTCGGCGTGGCCGGGCTCGCCCATGAATCGCTCCGCCGCTACAGCAAGCACTTCCACATGCTGCGCCTGACCGAACTCTCCCGCCTGATTGAGCTGTGCCATGAGTACCAGCTCAAGCACGTGATCATGGCCGGCCGGGTGCCGCACAGCGTCCTGCTCAAGCAGATCAGCTTCGACCGCCGCGTGGTGAGGATACTCGGCGGCCTGTCGAACAAGAAGGCGGACTCGCTGCTCAAGGCTGCCGTCGAGGAGCTGGACAAGGAAGGCATCGAGGTCCTCGACTCCACCATGTTCATCAAGAGCTGCATGCCGGAACCCGGCCTGCTGACGCCACGCGTCCCCCCAACCGCGGAGATCCTGAAGGACATGAACTTTGGCCGGCCCATCGCGAAGGAGATCGGCCGTCTAGACATCGGCCAGACCATCGTCGTCAAGAACCAGGTGGTGGTGGCCGTGGAGGCACTGGAGGGTACCGACGGGCTGATCAAGCGCGCCAACCCCCTGGCAGGAGAGGGCACGGTATTCGTCAAGGTCTCCAAGCCCCGCCAGGACATGCGGTTCGATGTGCCGGTCATCGGGTTGACCACCATCCGGAACCTCGCCTCGGCACGCGCGGCCGGGCTCTGTATTACAGCCAGGGAGTCGCTCTTTTTCGACCGGCAGGAGGCCATCGAGCTGGCCGAGCAGAACCGCATCTGCATCATCTCATGTGAGGACGGAGTTCCGCTCACGATGGAGTCCCTCCAAGCCGCCGCGGTGGCCCGCTAG
>SLOM01000301.1 GCA_007132505.1 Candidatus Sumerlaeota bacterium | reverse complement strand
CCTGCGGGGCGCATCCCGGCGTACCAGCGCTTGGTCGGCGGCAGAAGCCTGTCGCTGAAATAGGGCCGCAGCGTGCGCCAGTGTCTTCCCAGCCGGGACAGGAAGCTCTCCGTCTCGGTGCAAGGCTGGGCCTCACTCACGATGTCCTTCTGCTCGGGCACTAGCCTCGCTGTATAGACAAGCGCGGCGAAGCACAGGTCCACCCGCTCCTCCGCCGGCACGTCCCTCATGTGCGAGAGCAGTTCCTCGAAGGGCACGCGCTTGCTCAGCAGGAAGTAGAGCGTCTTGGAGGACCGGAAGCCCTGCCCGGTCATGACCGCCTGGTGAATGAGCTGGGAGAAGGAGGCGGAACGGCGCTGCGCACGCAGGCGGGAGAGTTTCTGCTCCAGCCGGGCCGTGCCCGAGACGGCAAGGAACTCCGCCAGTTGCTCCTCCGGAAGGCGCAGGAACTCCTCGTGGCAGAGACCGAGGTCCTCGGGCCGGCCGTAGGGATACTCGGAGACGCTGACCGTCTGCCGGATGGTCTCCAGATCCGGCTCGAGGTAGGGGCGAAGGACGAGGCGCTCGAGCCGCTCGCCGTTCTGCTTCTCCTCGTAGGGCCGGTCGTCGCCTGCGTCGAGGACAGCGTGCAGCACCACGCGGTTGTATTCGAAGTCCTGATGATGGCCGTGGCGGGTCCAGTCGCGGGAGACCAGGTGAATCTCCACGTCCCCGTGCAGTGCTTCACCGGCGAGGCGCAGGCGTGCCCCGAGGAAATCCGGCCCCCTGCCCGTATTCCACCGGCCGGGGTCGAGCACCTCCACGTGCTTGCCGCTCGCGGTGGTCAATTCCGCGGCCCGGAACATCCGATCGGCCCAGACGGCCTGCACCAACCGCTCATCCGGCCGCGCGGCGCTGACCTCGGAGCCTCCCTCGCGAAGATGCAGCGAGGATTGCAACTGGCGCCCGAATGCCTCGTGCAACTCGCGCCAGCGCTCCTCGGCGGCCGTGAGGTTGTGCAGGTTCATCTCCACCTTCCGGTAAACGGTGTGCTCCGAACCAAGGTGACCGATGCACCGGGGTCAATACGATCATCCAGTCCGGGCCGGAACGGCGGGCATCCCCCGGCTTCGTGGGATGGTGTCCGTGACCCACTTGGTAGCGGTCGCCTGAGTAGGCGCAGCGAAGCGGGTGTTCAGGGCATCGAATCGCCCGCCATCCGAGGAGGCGTCAGGCCTCCACCAGATGGCGGGATGCACCCGCGGGAACGCGGGCGGGCTGACGGGTCAGCGAGGGACTTCCGCCGCCGCGGTGCGGTGGGCGGCGTAGTACTCGTCCAATGTGGCGTATTCGATGTCCCACTCAGGCTGTGATTCCAGCCACGTAAGCATGTCGCCGAGCCAGCGCAGGACGATGCCGTCTGCGTAGCCCTCGCGTGTGAAGGGGTCGTGGAACTTCAGGCCGCAGGTGCTTCCCTCGGCGATGGCGGCGCGGCAGTACTCCTTCGCTGCCTCCAGCCGCTCCTCGTAGTTTTCCTCCGTGAGCTGCCAGGCGTGATCCTCCATGACCGGGTAGGACCCGCCTCCTCCCGGATGGAGGATGGGTGTGTCCGAGGGGGCGTCCTTGAGCCAGAGATAGCCGTGCTCGCGCATCACGGGGGCGTCCACCGGCATGAGGATTTCATCGTCGTTACCGACTCCGCAGTAGCCCGTCACCTTCCGGCCGATGACGGCTTCCAGCAGGCGGCGGCCCTCCAGGATGCGTGCAATGCGCTGCTCCTGCGTCAGGCCTGCCAATGCTTCCTCGGTGGAGAATTCGCGCTGGCTGCTGCCGGTGAATTGGCAGATATGGTCATAGCCATGCTGGATGATCTGGTGTCCGCGGTCCGCATAGTCGAGCAATGCCCTGGACATGGCACCGTCCTCATTCACTTCCTGCAGGAGCCGGTTGGGTATCGTGGCCAGAATGACCCGTGCGCCATGGTTCTCTGCCACGCGGAGGAAGCCGTCTATCTCCATGGGCCGTATGGGCGAGTTGATCGAGAACAGGTCGTCCACACGGATGAAAATGGTCACCTTTTCTGGCTCGTCCGCCTCGGCCAGTAGCGGCGGGCAGGCGAGCAGCACGACTCCAAGAGTCAGCAGCAGGAAGGTTCGGTGAATGTACGGCATGGGGCATGGGCTCCCTTCATGTTCGGTTGGATTGTCTGCCGGGACGGCAGGGTCAGCACTTCTCCTCCGGTTCCCCGAAGCATGTCCCGACGGCGCGTGCCGCGGCGATCAGCGGGTGGTTCACCGGCACCTTCTTGATCTCCGCCACTGCTTTCTCCAGCGGCACGTCCACCACGTCGTGCCCCTGCAGTGCGACCATGCGTCCGAACTTCCCGCGGACGGCAAGCTCTGCGGCGTGATAGCCGAACTTTGTGGAGAGCACCCGGTCCACGGCCGTCGGCGTGCCCCCGCGCTGGAGGTGCCCCAGGACCGTTGCTCGTGCCTCGAGGTGCGTCTTGCGGGAAATCTGGTCCGCCAAGACATGCGCGATGCCGCCAAGCCGCACCGGGTCAGGCGAGTCCTTGACCATCTTTGCCACCGTCATCTCACCGCCGATCGGCTTGGCGCCTTCCGCGACCACGACAATGGAGAAGCGCTTCCCCGCGCGCGAGCGCCGCACCACCTCCCTGCAGACCGCCTCGATGTCGTAGGGGATTTCGGGGATCAGGATGATGTCGCCTCCGCCAGCGACACCGGCCTCCAGCGCCAGGTGGCCCGTGTAGCGCCCCATCATCTCCACGATCATGACGCGGTGGTGGCTCATGGCGGTGGTGTGAAGCTTGTCTATCGCCTCAGTGGCGGTCTGTACGGCCGTGTGGAACCCGAACGTATAGTCAGTGGCACTCAGGTCGTTGTCTATCGTCTTGGGTACGCCGATCACGGGGACGCCCATCTTCGCGAACTGGTCGGCCATGGCCAGTGTCCCGTCCCCACCGATGGCAACCAGGCAGTCCCATCCCATCTGCTTGATGTAGTTCACGCACTCGGCGGAGAGGTCCACTGTCTGTTCCTTGCCGTCGAGCGTCATGGTGTGACTGAAGGGGTTGTCCTTGTTGCTGCTGCCGAGAATGGTGCCGCCGAGGGTGAGGATGCCTGAGACGTCCTCCATCCGGAGAACCCTCGCCCGCCGGTAGATAAGTCCGTGGTAGCCTTCCTCGATGCCATAGCACGCCACGCCGTACTTGTGGATGCAGGTCTTGGCGACGGCGCGGATGACGGCGTTGAGCCCCGGACAGTCACCGCCGCCCGTGAGCATGGCCAGCCGGCGGATCCTGCTCTTGGTGGCCCGCTTCCTGGCCGCCTTGGGCTCGGGGGCTGCTCCCGCCGCGTGGATGTCCCCCGGCGTTGTGGTACCTGCCCCGTGCCTTCTTCGCTTCGCCGTGTTCTTGCTTTTGGCAACCATTCCTGAGGCTCCTCCCGCTGGTGTCGTGTTCCGGATCCGCTACCACTTCATCCTGTGGCCGGTGCCCTGGCGGTGTGAAGCGCAAAACGGCCGCCGAACCCCTTGCCAGCGGATGGGAGTCAGACCCATACTGTGTGTTGATCAGGCCGGGAACCACCCGGCCCCTCAATCCAGCCTGCACGGGACCGGAGCTGATGGATTACGACAGCATTCTGAAGGGCCGCCGCCGCAACTGGGACCCGCTGAAGCCGGACGAGGTCCGGGAGCGGGAAAAGGAGGCCGAGCGCCAGAAAAAGCGCGAGGAGCTGGAGAAGCGCGCCAGAAAGCGCGGCTCCATCGGTGTCTTCAGCGTCCTGCGCCAGCGCCGGCGCGAGCACGAGCAGGCCGAGGATATGGAGCGGTTCCGCCGCGCGCTTCTGCAGGGAGGCATCCTGATCGGGGCCTTCGTCCTGGCGCTGGGAAGCTGGATCGGCCTGAACTCCTGGATCGAGGCCCGCGAACACGCCCGCTTCCAGGAGGACTTTGCCCGTCATCAGCAGGTGTTGCAGGGCGGCGAGATGGTGAATGATCTCTCCACACCCTCGGCGGCGTTCGCCACCTGGCAGAGTGCCTGGGTGCGCGAGGACATCCCGGCGATTATCTCCACCTTCTCGCCGAAATACTTCGAGAGGCAAACAAGGGGCGGCCGCAGCCGCAGTGACCTTGAGGTCGAGTACCGCCGCATGAGGCAGCGTGGCCTCATGCAGAGCCAGGTGGACCTTGCGGCCAGCTTCGGGACGGCCGAGCCGGTCCGCGCGCCAAGCCGGCCGTGGAGCGACCAGGAGCTGGCGATATTCCGCAGTGAGGCACTCCTGCGTCCCGGCGCGGGGCCGGACGGTGTGCGCTTCATCGTGGCCTTCAGCTACGACGAGCGCAGCGGCCAGTGGCGTTTCGCCGACATGCGCGAGCAGCAATACTTCAACGTGCGGTGGGAGCGCGAAACCCAGATCATGCCGGCCCGGGGCGGCGCCCGTGCCGTCCGGTATGATGAGCAGGGAAACCGTATAGAAAACTAGACTTGGGAGGGCGTTGAGGCGGCGAGCCGCTCGAACTCCTCAAGCTCCGCCCGGAGCTGGCCCCGCACGCCATCGGAGAAGTTCCCGTCCCGGATGCGCGCGGCCGCCTCGTCCAGTATTGCCCGTGTGCCCGCCGCGTCTATACGGGAGAACTGGCCACAGCCCTTGCAGGTCTCAAGGTAGCGCCCCTCCGTAAAGCTCCTTCGCAGTGCCAGGGCCGCGCCGGAGTTGAACTGCTCCTCCATGGGGCGTTCTGCGGAGTTCCCCAGCGACGTGTCAAGGTAGCAGCACGGCTTGAGGTTGCCATCCCGCTCGACGATGAGCTGGCGCCATGCCGAGGGGCAGCCATACCGCACGCCCTCCTCCGGTGGGGGAGCCGGGTCCTTCTTCCAGGGAAACGGCTTCTGATAGAAATAGACGCAGTCGAGCCCCAGCCGCTCAGCTTCCTTCATGGCCCGCTGCAGGTTGAAGCGGAAAATCCGAGAGCCCGCCACCGAGGCGTGGGCATGTTCCTTGTGGTCGAGCACGAGGTTGCTGAATGCCAGCCTGTCCGCACCCATTGCGTGCGTCAGGCGTACCATGGCCTTCATCTGCCAGACGTTGTACTTGCTCACGGCACAGGCGATGTGCACGCGGGGCGTCTGCCTGCCTTCCGCGTCACGCCGGCGGAGCAGCTTCGTCACGTTGGCAACCACCGTGTGGAAATCCGCACCCGAGCGCAGGAAGTTGAAGGTGCGCGGCGTCGCCCCGTCCATGGAGACACACAGCTCGTCCAACCCCGATTCGATCACCCGCTCGATCATGGCGTCGGTGAGGGACATGCCGTGGCTGGACGTCATGCAGTACGTCCCCTGCTCCTTCGCCGCAGCCAGGAACTCAAAGAAGCGCTTGTTAAGGAATGGCTCGCCGAGGCCGTAGAGTCCCGTGCGCTGGCTTGCCTCAAGGTGGGGGACGATGGGTTCGAAGTGTTCCCGGCCCATCAGGCCGGAGACGACCTCATCGCCGAACGTCTGCCGCGGGCAGAAGGGGCACTTGATGTTGCAGATCACCGAGACAGCGACGTCGTAGTGCGTTGGCCGGGCGCGGGTGCGCGGGCTGAGCCACGTTGAGTCCAGCAGCGCCAGCACATCGTTCACCGCGCGGGGATGATCACGCGCCCATTCGGGTGCCGCTGCCTCCTCCGCCGGGGCGGGCCCGGACAGGATTGCGGTGTCGGTGGTTTCGGTTGAGGCCATGTTGGAGAAGTGCGGCTTGGTTGCTCCTTCGGGCTGGTGGCACAAGCGCCCATGCACAGGATGCGCCAAGGGTTGGCCGATGCGTCAACCCGGAGGACCGGACAAAGACTTCCCCCCGGGCTGTCCACGATGGAAGCCCGGGGGGTCGCGGGTTTTTTCCTGCTGGTGGTCTGGTTACTTCTTGGGAGGAGTCACCGCGTCCTTGGCCTGCTTGGCCAGACGGAACTTGAGGGCCTTCTTCGCGGGAATCTTGATGGCTTCGCCGGTTTGCGGATTCCGGCCCGTGCGTGCCTTGCGCTTGGTGACGACCAGCTTGCCAAGACCCGGGAAGGTGAATCCGTGTTCTTTCTTTGCCTCTTTGTAGGCGACGGCGAGCAGTTCGTTGAACAGTTCGTCAATCTTCTTCTTGGGCAGTTCGGTTTTGTTCGCCAGGTGGGTGAAAAGCTGGTTCTTGGTCATTGCTCGTGACGGTGCTTTCGCCATTTGGATACTCTCCTTGGGCGGAGTGTGGTTTTGGAGCGGGGCTGCTTCTGCGAACCACTGGTGCAGGATTAACCCTGTTCTGCTGGCGAAAAGAGTGGCGGGATGGGATGTCCGTCAAATGAAAACTGTAAAAAGTTGTGGAAAAATCCGCTTTTTTTGTCTCCAAACGCCGTTTTGGGCCCTTTCTCAGGGCTTTGGAGCCTCCCGGGCCCTTTCTGAGGCCTCTCCGAGCTGCTCCTCGAGCGGCGGATCCACCTGCGCCTCGAGCATCCTCACGGGCCGCTCATCCAGCGGCAGGGCGATGCTGAACACCGTTCCCAGACCGGGTTGGCTCTGCAGTCCGATGGCTCCCCGGTGAGCCCGCACGATGCGGTAGACCACCATCAGCCCCAAGCCCATGCCGCCGAACTTCGTCGAGTGGTAAGGCTCGAAAATGCGCAGCCTGTCCTCCTCCGAGATGCCGCAGCCGTTGTCCTCCACTTCGATGAGCACGTGGTCGTTGCGCAGGCGGGTGCGCAGCACGATCCGGCCTTTCTCCTTGTCAATCGCCTCCATCGCGTTCTTCACGATGTTGAGCAAGGCCTGCTGAATCTGCTTCGGGTCCAGCAGGAGCGGGGGTGTTTCGGGGTCGAGGTTCAGGACCAGCTCAATGCCCCGCTCGCGGCAGTCGGGCGCGATCAACTCGGCCACGCCCACGAGGACCTTCTCGAGGTTTTCCTTCTCGAGTTCCGGACGCACCGGGCGGACGGCATCCGTGAACCCGTCCACGATACGCGCCAGCCGCTGGTTCTCGTCGAGGATGACTTGCAGGGACCTTTCCGTGCGTTCGACCACCCGCGCGTCCGAGGGCAGGTACTCCTTCAGTTCACGCAGGCCCTTGGCTGCGAGTTGCGCATGGATGTTCAGCGAGTTGAGCGGATTCTTTACCTCGTGCGCGACGCCGGCGGTCAGCGTCGCCAGTGACTCGATGTTGTGCATCTGGCGCGCCTCCTCGGCTCGGCGGAGCGCCTCCGTCCGGTCGCCGATGATCCAGACCGAGTGCGTCGCCAGCCCCTCCTCGTTCTCGATCGGGACGACGGTCAGGGCGAACACACGGAGCATCTTCTGCCGGAGGGTGATCTCACGCTGGCGGATCGGCTGGCCCTCGCGGCGGAACTCCTCCGCCACCTCAATGAACTCTTCCGCGCGGAACAAGTCCGTCAGCGCCTCCCCCAACGCCTCCCGGTTCCCAAGCGCCAGAAACTGCCGCGCCGCCTCGTTCAGGAACACAACGCGCATATCCTGCTCCGTAACCACGATGCCCTCGGTGATCGAGTCGAAGATCACCTCCAGGAATGCCTTCTCCCTCAGAACTTGGGAGAGGAAGGCCTCGATCTGGTCCGTATCAACCTTCTTGATCTTGCGGAGGAACTTGCCCGCAAAGGAGGATTCCGTTGTAGGCATGGAACGTGTCCTGATCCTTCCGAATTCTCACCGCCAGCCTGCCGCGCCGGCAGGCGAAGGTGAATCTGTCATGCTTCCGGCCGCCGCCGCAAGTCCCGGCTCCCTGTGCTTCGCGCCGCCCTGATCTTTCAGCCGTTCGGTATTTGTTTGGGGGTTGCCATCGAAGAGCACTGATTTTGCTTCTGTTACGGGTGTGACAAACTCGAACAGAGAGGCTCTTCGATGGCGAGACGAGG
>SLOM01000115.1 GCA_007132505.1 Candidatus Sumerlaeota bacterium | reverse complement strand
GTGAGTTCCATGAGAAGGAGGAGCACGCAACGGCGCTACGACGCAACGAAGAGGGAGCGCGGTCACGGCCTCACCGGTCACCCGCCGACGTGTCAGACACCCTCGAAATGGCGGGATGCACTCGCTTATCAAGGCAGGTGGTGCCTCAACACTCCACCACGTTCACTGCCAGGCCGCCGCGGGAGGTCTCCTTGTACTTTGTGCGCATGTCGGCGCCGGTCTGGCGCATGGTGGCGATCACCTTGTCGAGCGAGACGTAGTGCTCGCCGTCGCCCCGCAGGGCCATGCGGGAGGCATTGATGGCCTTCACCGCGCCCATGGCGTTGCGCTCGATGCAGGGAATCTGCACCAGCCCGCCCACGGGGTCGCACGTCAGTCCGAGGTTGTGCTCCATGGCGATTTCCGCTGCATTCTCCACCTGCCGCATGGTGCCGCCGAGGACAGCCGTCAGCCCTCCCGCCGCCATGGAGCATGCCACGCCGACCTCCCCCTGGCAGCCCACCTCCGCGCCGGAGAGCGAGGCGTTCAGTTTGTAGAGGATGGCAATCGCACCGGCCGTCAGGATGAAATCGCGGATGCCGTCCGGGCGGTTCGCCGGGCAGAACCGGTCGTAGTAGTGCAGCACGGCCGGTATGATTCCCGCCGCGCCGTTGGTAGGCGCCGTCACCACGCGCCCCCCGGCCGCGTTCTCCTCGTTCACCGCGAGGGCATAGAGGTCCACCCAGTCCATGATCGTGAGTGGATCGCGCAGGGCGTGCTCGGGGCGCTCGGTCAGCTCGCGGTAAACTCTGGCGGCACGGCGCCGCACCTTGAGCCCGCCGGGCAGCACGCCCTCGCAGGAGCAGCCCCGCCGGACGCACTCCTGCATGGCCGTCCAGATGAGGTCGAGCCGCTGGAGCACCTCCGGCTTGCTGCGGAGAGCCGTCTCGTTCTCCAGCATGATCTGCGCGAAGGTCAGCCCCGTCCGGTCGTGAATCCCCAGCAGGTCCTCCGCACTCGCGAACACATGGGGCATGGGAGAGCCGTTGCCCGCCACCACGGCCGCATCCGCCGGCTCCCCCTCTGTGACGAAGCCGCCACCGATGGAGTAGTACTCCCCCGTGTGAAGCACACGGTCCTCCGGGCCGAACGCAGTAAAACGCATTCCGTTCGAATGAAAGGGAAGCCGTGTCCGCTGAAAGAGCAGGTCCTCCTTCTCCGCGAAGGGGATGGGGCGCTCGCCGAGCAGGCGTACCTCTCCCGTGGTGCGGATTGCCTCCAGCCGCCCGGCGATGGTGTCCGGGTCAATCCCTTCGGGTGTTTCACCCTCGAGTCCGAGCAGAATGGCCCGGTCCGTGCCGTGTCCCTTTCCGGTCAGGGCAAGCGAGCCGTACAGCTCTGCCTGCACGCGCCGGATCTCCGGCAGCAGGCTGCCTTCCCGCAGGCGCTCGGCGAATAGGCGGGCTGCACGCATCGGCCCGACGGTGTGACTGCTCGAGGGGCCGATGCCGATGGTGAACAGGTCGAATACGCTTATGGTCATGTTGCCGCTGCAGTCCTTCCGGTTCGTCAGGGGATGGCCTCCAGGGTGTTCCCCAGCCGGCTCAGGTGCAGGTAGGCATCAGTCCCATAGCCCTCCAGCGAGACTAGCTGAAGGTCGCCACCGAAATAGCGGGCGTATAGACGGCAGAGCGGAAGGCCGTGGCCCATGCCCGCCATGAGGGAGTCATCCCCCGTGTAAGGGTAAAGCTCCGGGTTTGCCGTTGTGTACGTGTAGTTCCACACCTTGTCTATACAGCTCCTGGGGATGCCGCCCCCTTCGTCGGAGACCTTGAGGGACACATCCTCGGTTCCCCCGGCGATGACGATGGTGACGGGGGGGAGGCCGCCGTTCCGCTCCCCGTGGTGGTCAATGACGGCACGGAAGCTGTTCTTGGCCAGCTCGAACACCATGTGGAAGAGGTGGGAGGGGATGTACTTGAAGTGCAGGTTGGTCCTGCCGAGTAGGCGGACGGGCGGTGGTTCGCCGTATGTACGCCGGCAAAGGTCTGCTGCCTCCGCACACGCCCGCTCCGTCACCTCGCCGGCCGCCGTCCGCGCGCAGATGATTCCGGACCAGCCGGGGAGCTTCTCGTGCAGCGCGGTGTGGTGTCCCAGCAGCACGCGGATGCCGATGCGCGACATGTAGAACCGGTCGAGGAACTGGTGGAGCGCCTCCTCGTCGAGCTGCGAGACGGGGTTGCGCCGCAGGAATTCCTGGATGCCGCGCGCCATGACCTGCACCTGGTTGCGGTGGCGGTACTTGATGCGGGCGACGAGCTCGCTGAAGCGCCGGTCGTCCTCCACCGTCCGCGGGAAGGGAAACCGGGTGATCTCGAAAAAGGACTCGATGTACCAGTCCCGGACGGTCTGGATGGAGGGCACTTGGAAGAGCCCGCCCGGAATGCTCTCAAGCTCCTTCACCTTCCCGGCGAACCGGATCGGCATCTCGCGGTGGAGGAACTGGGCGGCGTGAATGTACGTGCGCTCGTCGGCGTCGCGCGCGAACTCGTAAAGCTGCCGCAGGGTGACTTGGGTTGTAGGGAGTGCCGCGCGCTCCTCGATTTCCTCAAGGAGCGTGGTGGGAACGGCTTCGCTGCTCATCGTGATGACTTTGTCCTCCGGGCACGGTCTGCCCACTCCGATGATGATGGCGAATCGCGCGGGGAGGCTGTCAAGCGGCGGGAACGGGAAACCGGTTCAAAATGCTGCACCCGGGTCGTTGGCTAACCACGCCTCAGATGTCCGGCAGACCCCGGATCACGATGAGAAGGACTGTCGTTCCGATGCTGAGCACAACTGCGGCGGCCGCGCCCCCGATGCGGAGCGAGCGGCTCCGGGGGGCGGAGAGGGACTGCTCGCCCATTGCGAATACCGTCAGCCCGGCCTGGGCCGCCAGAAAGGCTGTCACTGCGGGCCAGCCAAGCTCCGAGTACCACGTGGCCAGAAGTAGATGAAACCCGAGTAGAACCGACAGGACGCCCTCCGCACGCGGGAGCGCCGGATTCGTCCAGGCGATAAGCCCGGCCACGCCGAGCGCACCGGACCCGGCCGCCACAATGCCGGTCATCTGAGAGACACGTGCACTCCCGGAGGCCAGCAGGCTCAGGCTCACCGCGGTGGCCAGCACCATGAGGAGGAACGGGGTGACAGGCCAGCGGGGCGTCTTCTCCCTGTCGGGAACAACAAGGCGGACTGCTGGAAGCGCCAGGAACAGCAGCACCACGAGCGCCCCGAACGCCAGCACCCCGGTGGCGGGCCAAGGGAAGTCGGTCGTCCGCAGGACGCCCCTGGCGATCATGTACCACATCCAGCCAAGAGCCCCCAAGAGGGGAACACCCGCAAGGGCCGTCAACGCCGGTCCCTGCCCGCGCACCAGGACCGTGAGCCCCAGCAGCAGGCCCGCCACCGCCACGGGTGGCATCCATTCCACCGACCGGACCGCAGGGAAGTCCGGCATTCCGAAGAGTGCCAGATATCCCGCCAGATAGCCCGCTGCTGCGCCCAGAGCGCCACCTGCCGCAGCGGCCCGGGCATCGAGCCCGCGCCAGGCCAGCGCCAACACCAGGACAAAGACGGCCGTGCCCGGGAGCACGGCGCCTTGAAGGAAAGCTACGATGGGATCCATTTCAATCCTCCGTGGGGTGGGGGTGGGATTCCCCGGAGGGAGGTGCGTTGCGGGATTACTGCCGTATTGCCTCGATGGCGATGATCATCCGCACGTCGTGGCCAAGCCCGTCCGGCATGTAGTCCATTCCGAAGTCCATGCGATTCACGGTGAAGATGGCCTCTCCGCCGATCAGGTGCTGGCCGCGCTGGTTCTGGCCCTCGCCGGTCTTCTCGAAGGGAATCGTGATGGTCTCTGTGGTGCCAAGCAATGTCAGCTCGCCCTCCACCTCGAAGCTGTGCCCTCCCACGTGGCGGACCTCAGTGCTCTCGAAGGTGATGGTTGGAAATTCCTGGACGGTGAAGAAGTCGGCGCTGCGCAGGTGTGCGTCGCGCTGGTCGTTGTTGGTGTCCACGCTCGCTGCGGGGACTTCCAGGCTGAACCGGCTGTTGGAGTGGTCCTGTGGGTCGTAGTGGATGGTGCCGGAGATTTCGTTGAACCGGCCGTAAACGGGCGCGACGCCAAGGTGCATGATGCGGAAGACGACCGAGGTGTGAACGGGATCCACCTGGTAGGTGGCTGCCTCGCCCCTGCGCGCGGGGGCTTCCTCCTCCTCGGCGACGGCATTCGTGCCGGGCAGGAGGAAAACGCCGAGGGCCACAATGCCCGCGGCCGGGACAAGCAGCAGGCCGCCGAGGGTCCATTTCCGGGTGGTGGGGGTTGCGTTTGGTTTAGCCATGTCTGGTTCTCCTTTGGTTGTGGGGTGTGAACTGACTTGAACTCGTTACCTAATCAGCAATTCCGGCGCCAGCACGGGCAGCCGACCCGGGCCACTGAGCTGACGTGGCGGTCAACAAAAAGGCCCCGCCGCGATGGGGCGGCGGGGCTGCGGAGACCGGAACTCGGGGGGAGGATCAGAACTCGATATTGCGCCGCTGTGCATAGTCGCGGGCATGACCGGCGAGCACTGCGGCCGTGGCAGTGAGCAGCGCCAAGTCGTCCACGAAACCGATCACCGGAAGGAAGTCCGGGATCAGGTCCACCGGCGAGACCAGATAAACAAGGGAGAGAACCACGAGCATCTTCGTCTTGGGCGGGAAACGGTAGGAGGGGTCCCGCGCCATGCGAACGAGCAGGCGTGCCCCGCGGAGAAGGCGGAGCATGGCCGGACGAGCGCGGCGTCGTGGATGTGAATTCAGGGTCTGCTCCATGGGGAATGACTCCCTTGTGTGCCGGGTGCCCAGCGGCCACCTGGCGTCAGGCTTGGCCGACAGCCTTCTTCTCAGCATCGGCCTCGGGCGCGGCCGGCTCGAAAGACTCCGCGCTCCGGTTCTCGATGAGCCGGCCGAAGGCCAGGCGGCCCGCATTTGTCTGCATCAGACTCACGATGATGATGCCGACCGTTTGGCCGATGAGGGGACGCGCATGGTCCACCACGACCATCGTCCCGTCCTCGAGGTAGCCGACACCCTGGTGCGGATCCTTGCCTTCCCTGTTGATGGTCAGCATGAGCTGGTCGCCCACCGACAGGGTCGGGCGCAGCGCTGCTGCCAGAGAGTTCAGGTTGATGGTGTCCACCTGGTGCAGGCGCGCCACCTTGCCGAGATTGAAGTCATTCGTCACGATGGTGGCGTGAAGTTCCCGTGCCAGGTTGATCAGCTTCTGGTCCACCTCGGGGATCTCAGGGTAGTCCTTCTCGAGGAGCTGGAAGGGGACGGAGGAGGCATCGCGCAGCTCGTCGAGGTTCTCGAGGCCCTTGCGGCCGTTGTGGCGCTTGACGCTGTCGCCGGAGTCAGCGAGCCGCTGCAGTTCCGCCACGACGAAGGAGGGGACAACCGCCTCGCGGGAGAGGAACCCGAGGTCGTATAGCTCGCGCACCCGCCCGTCAATAATCACCGAGCTGTCCAGCACCATGGCGTTGTCCTTCGGCGAGGTGACGAAGAACCGCAGCTTGGAGAGGGAAATCCTGTCCGCGTTGCGAAGCGCCATCACCACGCCAAGGTACATGAACAGCAGGTTGAAGGCGGTCAGGGAGGCCTGCTCGTTCCAGAACATCCCTTTGGGGAAGGTGTCATGGAACAGGCGCGAGAAGACCAGGCCGGCAAACGCACCCGCCGCCCCGAGTACCAGCTTCTTGCCGGAGAGGACCCGGGTCGCGTACTCCAGCGAAATGATGAACAGAGAGAGCAGAAAGGCGGCGGCGGAAAACTCGATCCCCCGTGTCGTGGCCTCCCCGATCCAATAGCCGCACAGGGTCAGGATGAGGACAAAGAGAATGCGGACTATCCAGATGGGATCCATTGCCTCTCCCGGGTGAGGGGGCAAACTCTCCTCGCCGGTTATCCCCCTTGTCGTGCCAAGTAAAAGGCACCCCGGCCCACCTACCATCAAGGGCAAAAGGACGCCCCTGGTTGCGGGGGGCGGGGACCGCGGCCTGCCTTTCCGGCCGCCACGGTCCCCGGCCCGGGGATTACGCTACTCCATAAACTCGATCAGCTT
The DNA here is from genome assembly GCA_007132505.1 of Candidatus Sumerlaeota bacterium. Classification (GTDB taxonomy): domain Bacteria; phylum Sumerlaeota; class Sumerlaeia; order SLMS01; family SLMS01; genus SLMS01. The sequence goes on along the minus strand of SLOM01000115.1, from coordinate 18,712 downwards.
GGAGCGCCGCTTGGGGTGGCGCAGCTTGTTGAGTGCCTTGGTTTCGATCTGGCGCACGCGCTCGCGGGTCACGTTGAATATGGTGCCGACCTCCTCGAGCGTCCGGGGGAAGTCGCTCCCGCCGATGCCGAAGCGCAGGCGCAGGACCTTCTGCTCCCGCTCGGTCAGCGTATCCAGCACCTCCTCGATGCGCTCCTGCATGAGCTTGTGCTGCGTGGCCATGAGGGGGGACTGCGCGTCCTCATCGGGGATGAAGTCCCCGAAGTGCGAATCGCCGTCCTCGCCGATTGGTGTTTCGAGCGAGATGGGCTGCATGGCGATCTTGAAGACCTTGCGGATTTTCTCCACCGGCATGCCCATCTTGTCCGCGATCTCGTCCGGGGTTGGCTCGCGGCCGAGCTCCTGCACGAGGAAGCGCTGCACGCGGGAGAGCTTGTTGATCGTTTCGATCATGTGAACGGGGATGCGGATGGTGCGTGCCTGATCCGCGATGGCGCGGGTCACCGCCTGCCGGATCCACCAGGTGGCGTACGTGGAGAACTTGTATCCGCGCTGGTACTCGAACTTGTCCACGGCGCGCATCAGCCCGATGTTGCCTTCCTGAATGAGGTCCAGGAATTGGAGTCCGCGGTTGATGTACTTCTTGGCGATGCTGACCACCAGGCGCAGGTTGGCCTCGACGACCTTCATCTTCGCCTCGTGGGCTTCCCGCTCGCCCTTCTCGATACGCTCGACGACGATCTTGAGCTCCTCGTAGCCGTTGCCGGCCTCTTTTTCGAGGCGCTTGATGTTGCGCTGTGCCATGCGGATGCGCTTGTCGAGCTTGATGAGCTCATCGAGCGTGCGCCCGGTGCGCTTGTGGAGTTCGCGGGCCTGCGGGCTGTTCTTCTTGGTCTTGCGGACGGCGCGTCGCAGCTCGTCCTCGCTCATCATCGCTTGGATGATGGTGTTCCGGATGTCGTTGTGTGCCTTGTCAATCCGCGCGTACAGGTCCTTTACGCGCTGGGCGATCTGCTCGACGATGGAGAAGTTCAGGTCCACCTTGCGGAGCAGCGAGTAATTCTCCTCTCGGAGTTCCTCGACCTTGTCGGCCGTGGCGGTGCGCTCCTCCTCGCTGAGCGTCGGGTCTTCCAGCTCGTCCAGCTGGTCTGCGATGATCTCGTAGTTTTCCAGGACCTGCCTGAGGCTGCCGAGTATGATGTGGATGACACGGGCACGCTCTTCGGGGTCTGTCTCGTCCACGTTGGCGCGCAGGATGTCGTTCAGGTTGAACTGTCCCGTTTCGATCTTGGCGTGGATGCGTCCCAACTCGAAGGCGGTGGCCGAGGCCCGCGCGATGGCGGCCATGATTTCGTGCCGGCCCTTCTCGATGGCCTTGGCCAGGAAGACCTCCTCCTCGCGGGTCAGCAGGGGTACCTTCCCCATCTCGCTGAGGTAGAGGCGCACGGGATCGTCTATACGGGAGTTTTCCGCCGGGTCCTGGAGGATGTTGGTGGCGGGTGTCGTGGCGGGCTCCTTGTCGTCGTCCTCGTTGTTCCCGCCGCCGGTGCGCCGCAGCGTGGGGACTGCTGGCGCGGGCTTCGCCGTGTCCTTCTTCTTCCGTTTGCTCTTGGGGCTCTTGCTTTTTTCCTCTTCTTCTTCCTCCTCGTCGTCCGTGTCGCCGAGCTCCTCGTTGCCAAGCACTTCGATGTCCAGTTCGTCGAGGTCCTGGAGGAGTGTTTCCATCTCCTCTGTCGAGAAGTCCTCCGGCAGCTTGCGGCTCAACTCGTCGTAAGTGACGTGGCCCTTCTGCTTGCCGGCGTGGATGAGCGCTTCGAGTTCCTCTGAGTACTTCGGCGCGCTGTTTTTCTTCATAGGGTCTCCCTTTGCCCTTGTCGTTGATTAAAGGCCTACTCTCTGCTTGGTGGGTGTTGTGATTTGCTCTGGGTTTCGGTGCCGCTTCTGGTCAAGAAAGTACTCAGTTGGGTTGCCTGTTGGGCACTGTGTTGAGTGTTTGCCACACGAGTGGCGTGAAAAGGGCACACTTCCACCCTAGCGCGAAAGGCAGCAAAAATCGAGCCCGCAGGTCTGCTGGACCGGGCGTGAGGCCGGGCTCCGGCGTCCAGCACACGCCAGCCAAGCCCACTGGGTGTGGATTGGTCCTTCGCAGGCCGGCGGGGCGCTGATGGCTTGCACCGTCAGGACGGGGTTGTGTCCGATCCCGCTGGGTCAGGAGGGCACAGCACTGGCAGCGCGTGGTGCCGCCTACCCCATCCGTGCCTGCGGCCCGTGCGGTCCCTCCCGGGGAGCCGGGGGGCGCACTCTTCTTTTGACCACTCCCCCCCGGGGGCAGTTAGCTCCTTAGCGCTGTGATTCGAATTCCATCAGGCGCCTCCATTTCATGACTGAAACGAATGCCCGCTTCCGCGCCGTGGCGCTGCTCGATCGCGACGGAACGATCAACGAGGAGGTGGAGTACCTCTCCGATCCGTCGCAACTCCGTCTGCTGCCGGGTGCCGCCCATGCCATCAGGCTGCTCAACCTCGAGGGTGTGGCGGCCGTGCTGACCACCAACCAGTCCGGGATTGCCCGCGGCTACTTCGATGAAGCCCGGCTGGCGGAGATCCACGATCTGCTGAACAGGATGCTTGCAGAGGAGGGTGCCCAGCTCGATGCAATCTACTACTGCCCCTCCATGCCGGACGCCGGCGACCCGCGGCGCAAGCCTGGCACGGGCATGTACGAGGACGCGGCGCGGGACCTCGGCCTGAAGGGCTTGCCGGTGTTTTCCATCGGCGACCGGTCGCTCGACACGGATTTCGGACTGGCCTGTGGCGGGCGGGGCATCCGCGTGCTGACCGGCCAGCAGCTTAAGGGTGACGTCCCGAAGGACCTCCACCGTGCCCACGAGGCCCGCAAGCGCGGCAAGCTCTTCACCTCCGAGAATCTCCTGCAGGCCGTCCACGCGCTCCTCGCCGAACTCAACTTCGACGTGGTGCCCGAGGACCTCCTGTTCAACAAGAAATACGGCGACATGTACGCCACGGCACGCGCGCTGCAGGTCGAGCGCGAGAAGGACAACCGCATCGTGCTCGCCAACGGGTGCTTCGATCTCCTGCACGGCGGCCACATGAGCTACCTGGAGAGTTCGCGGGCTCTCGGAGACCGGCTCGTGCTGGCGGTGAACTCCAACGCCTCGGTCCAGCGCATCAAGGGTGCCGGCCGGCCGATCCTCTCCGAGCCCGAGCGCCTCCAACTGCTCGCCTCGATACGCTACGTGGACTACCTGACGGTTTTCCACGAAGACTCCGCCGACGCCCTCCTGGAGGTTCTCCGGCCGGATATACACGCCAAGGGGACCGACTACACCTCGGAGAACGTGCCGGAGCTGCAGACCTCAAGGCGCCTCGGCATAGAGACCCGCATTGCGGGCGATCCCAAGCAGAACAGCTCGCGCGACATCATCGAGGTGATCCGCGAGCGCGCCCGCGAGGGCGTCCTCTAGCCAACGCGCACCCGAAAGACCGCACCACCCGGCCCGGGAGCATCATGACTCAGACCTTCACCGGCGTTGAAACCGTCCTGCTCGACCTGGACGACACGCTCTGGGAAAACAACCTCTACTTCGTCCGTTCCATCCGCTGGCTCTGTGGCGTGGGGCGCTCCCATGGTCACACGGACCGCGCCACCGTGGCGCTGCTCAACCGCATGGAAGACCGGAACATCCCGCATTTCGGCTTCGGGTACGACAGCTACGAGGCGTCGTATCTCGCGGCGCTTCGCATCCTCGTGGCGCGTTCCGGGTTGGAGAACGGAGCCCATGCGGGCCTGCGGCGGCTGGCCCGCGCGCAGATAGACTTCCTCCGCCGCCACCCCATCCTCTGGCTGCCGGGCGTGCCGGAGGCGTTGGAGCTGCTCCACCGTTCATTCCGGACGATCGCCGTCACGAAGGGGCACTTCGGCGACCAGACCGCCAAGGTCCACCGTTGCGGCCGCGCGCATCTGTTCCATGCGGTGAAGGTGCTGCCGCACAAGCACGAGTCCGACTACCTCGGCATGATCGAGGAGTTCGCCCTGGACCCCGGCCGGACAGTGATGGTGGGCAACTCGCCGCGCTCGGACATCAACATGGCCAAGCGCGCCGGCCTGCGGACCATCTACGTCCCCCACCGTCTCACCTGGTTCCGCGAAATGGAGCCAATCGAAACGCATGACCCGCCGACGATCGAACTGCACGGCTTCGAGCAGGTGCCGCGTGTTCTGGGGCCCGGCGGGGGAGCGGGGGACGGGCCCCCGGGCTGATGGAGCGCCGCTCTCAAGGCGGCACGGACCTTGTAGGTACCACGGACGGATCATCGAGCCACCGCGACAGACGCCGGCGGCCGCAGCACCGAGACAAACCTCTTACCTGTCACACCCCGGAGGCTCTCCTTGAGCGAACACCAGAAACCGCCAAAACCCGGATTCTTCAGCAGGCTCTTCACCGCGCACGACATCGAGGCGCCACCGGATGATGCTGCGCCGCCTGGTCTGCCCCTGCCCGCCGAGGAGGAGCCGCCCGCCGGGGATGAAGCCCTCTCGCCCGAGGAACAGCATCGTGGACTCTTCAGCCGCTGGTTCGGCGGCGCGTCGAAGGAGGCGCCGGCCGAAGGGGCCGAGGGGGAGGCCCCCGCCGAGGGTGTCCGCCGGCCCGGCTGGTTCGAGCGCCTCCGCACACGGCTGCGCAGGGGGTCGGGCTCGTTCATGGCCTCCATCCGCTCGGCTGTCGGCATGAGCGGCCGCCTCGATGAGGACACCATCGAGCAGATCGAGGAAATCCTCGTCGCGGCGGACGTCGGCATGGACACCACCATGAAGATCATTGACCGCATGAAGAAGCGCGCCCGGGCCGAGAGCATCGAGGGCGCCGACGCCGTCATGAAGCTGCTGCGGGAGACGCTCGAGGAGGTCTTCAGCGGCAACGTGTCCAGCTTCCGACCCGCCTCGCCCAAGGGGCCCTACGTCGTGATGGTCACCGGCGTGAACGGCACGGGGAAGACGACCACCATTGGGAAGATCGCCAAGCGCTGCCGTGATGCCGGGCTCTCCACCATGCTCGTCGCGGGTGACACGTTCCGCGCCGCAGCCATCGAGCAGCTCGAAATCTGGGCCCAGCGCACCGGCAGCGAATTCATGAAGTCCCGCCAGGGCGCCGACCCCAGCGGACTTCTTTACGACGCCCTACAGGCCGCCAAGTCCCGCGGGATAGATGTCGTCCTGATAGACACCGCAGGCCGGCTCCACACGCGCACCAGCCTGATGGAGGAGCTGGGCAAGCTCAACCGTGTGGCGGCAAAGATCCTCCCCGGCGCGCCGCACGAAACGCTTCTCGTGCTGGACGCCACGACCGGTCAGAACGCCGTCCAGCAGGTGAAGACCTTCTCCGGCGCCGTCCCGATCACCGGCCTTGTCATGACAAAGCTGGATGGCACGGCGAAGGGCGGCGTCCTCATCACCCTGCGGGACCGCTTCTCAATTCCGATCACACTCATCGGCGTGGGAGAGGGCGTGGACGACCTGCGGGACTTCGATCCCGAGCAATTCGTGGCCGCGCTCTTCGACGAGGAGCCAGAGCGCCAGACGGCATGAGCGCCCTTGCCGTCTACATAACCGGTCACGGCTTCGGCCATGCCACGCGGGTCGCGGCGGTGCTGAAGGCCCTGCGCGCCCGGCTTCCGCACGTGCGGCTCCTCCTGCGTACCACCGCGCCGCGAAGCGTCTTCGAGGGCTACCTTGGCGGCGCATTCGAATACGAGCCGGTGGCACTCGACTGCGGCGTCGGGGAGCTGGATATCCTGCGCTCGGACATTGCCTGGACGCGGCGGGCCTGGCGCGAATTCCTTCCGCACGAGGAGGAACTCGCGGCCCGCGAGGCGGAGTTTCTCCGGCGGGAGGGCGTGGGTGCTGTCTATTTCGACCTGCCACCGCTCGCCGCGGAGGTGGCCGCACGCGCCGGCATTCCGTCGGCCGGAGTGAGCAACTTCTCCTGGGACTACATCTTCGCGGACTTCGCCCGGCACGACCCATTCTTTGGCGAGCTGGCGGAGCACTTCGCACGTCAGTACGAAATGACCACGGTTGCCCTGGAGCTGCCGCTCGGACACGCGCTCACGGCCTTCCCCCGGCGCAGGCCTATACCGCTCGTGGCGAACCGAAGCCATGCGGACCGCGCGGAGATACGGCGCCAGCTTGGCCTCCGGCCCGGGCAGCGCGCCGTCCTGGTTGCCCTGCGGCAGGCCCGTCTCCCCGGGCTGGACGCCACCTCGCTGCCGGAGGGCACGCAATTGCTCGGCTTCGGGGAATTCGAGGGGCCCGGCGTGCTCCAGCTTCCACCGCAATTCATGGGACGCTTCACGGATCTGCTCGCCGCGAGCGATGCGGTCCTTTCCAAGCCGGGATATGGCGTCGCGAGCGAGTGTATAGCCAACCAGGTCCCCCTGCTGCACCTGCCGCGCATGGACTTCGCAGAGACGGCTCCGCTGCTGGAGCAGCTCTCCCGGCTCATCCCACAGCGTGGCATGACGGTGGAGGAGCTGGAGGAGGGCCGGCTCGGCCGCTGCCTGGAGGATCTGTTCGCGTTGGCGGACGGCTGGCAGTGGCAGGAGGTGGATTGCTCCGGAGCGGAGACGGCCGCGCAGGTCCTTCACGAATACCTTGTGTAGACGATCATGGCTGCCGGGCAGGGGGACATGGCTCCCGGGGGCGGGTCACTCCGTCAGGGGGAAGTGCCGGATTTCAACGTCCCGCGGAATGTAGAGCCCGAGCCGCGTGTTGCGGGTCTGGATGGGCTGTGGTTCGGCCTGCTGGTAGTGCTCGCGGATGGCATCGCGGACGACGGGGACGAGCCCGGTCTGTCCCATGTCGAGGAGCACCACGCGGGCCTCGCGCCGGCGGAGCACCTCCGCCAGTTCCTCCATCTTATCCACGCCCTCCCCGCGCACGCCGTCGAATTCCTCGTTCATCCATTTGATCTGCCAGATGTAGTTTTCCGCCAGTTCCGCCGCCACGTTCGTCCGTGTCAGGAAGGCGTAGAAGGGCGGCGCGAGGATGGTGTCGCCGGGCGCGGCGTAGGTCTCGATGAAGGTCTGGATGGCGAGGACATCGCGTTCCGGAATCTCCGACTGTCGCTCGGTCAAAGTCGCGCGCAGGTTTGGAATCGCCGGCATGTAGGCGAGCGCCAGTACCAGGGCGGGGAAGAAGAAGCGCAGGAAATGGCGCGTGTCCTTCAGGTTCAGCACCGCGCGCCAGCCACCCGGAACCCCTCCCCGTGCCGCCGCCTTCCAAATAAGCGAGAGGCCATAGGCAGAGAAGAGCGCCACGGCCGGCTCCGCCAGGACGAACACGTAGTTCACCGTCCCGCCTTTGGCCGTGAAGCAGATGGAGAGAAACAGGCCGATTCCCATCCAAAGCAGAAACTCGGTGCGGTGCCACTTTGCGGCGGGTTCCGCGTCTCCGGCCCGGGCCGCGCGGTGCGCCAGCACGCCCATCCCGAACGCGGCGAGCACCAGGAAGCCTCCCTCAAGGTGCAGGACCTTGAGCCCCTCGCCCGTGATCTTGCCCCAGGCGTACTGGAGGAAGGATGCCGGGCCGTGGCCGGTTTGTGCGGCACTTGCGGCCAGGATGTCGGTCCGCGGGAAGGTTCCGGCCTGATTGAAGATCACGTTGTTGGTGAAGTAGCCGGAGGTGAGTATCTCCGTGATGACTGCGATCGGGATATAGACGGCAGCGGCGGCCCCTGCGAACCAGCCAAGCAGCCGCGGCCGGCGGAAAGCCAGGAAGAGCGCCGTCACGAGAAGGTAGGGGACCGTCGTCATGTCGCAGTGGGCGGCCAGGGCCATGCAGGCTCCCGCGCCGGCCACCTGCCGGCGGTCCCAGGAGATCAGCAGGAAGAGCGCGGCGAGCAGGAAGACGAGCTGGATGTTCTCGCTCTGGTAGCCGATGCTCCACCAGAAACCGATCGGCAGCGTCAGGAAGATCGCCACGGCCCCAAGCGCCATCCACGGCGAGCGGAAATACCGCCAGGCCAGGAGGAACAACATCCCCGATCCCGCGATACGCACCAGGAACGTGTAGACACGGATGCCGGCCAGGTCGCTGCCAAGCAGCAGGTCCCCAAGCCCGCCAGCGACGACTCCCCCAAGGATGTGAAGGGGCGGCTGCGGCGCCAGAATGTCCCTGTAGAGCGTCAGGCCCTCGCGCACCCGGCGGGCGATGTACATGTAGTTGCCATCGCCGAAGTCCCAATACGTCCAGCCGAAGAGGGACCAGTGCACGAGGGCCACAGCGGCCCACAGTGTGGCAAGAAGGGCCAGCACGGGCCAGTTCTCGCGCAGACGGTCTATCACGTGGCCTCCGACTCGGCGCCGGGCGTGACATCCCGCAGCCCCTCGCGGTGCCGGCGCGCGTTCTCCACGTAGCGCTCCGTGAACAGGCGGATGCGGGCCAGTTCCTCCTCAGTCACCCCGCGGACGGCCCGGGCGGGGGAGCCAATGATGAGCCGGCGCGGCTCGAACACCTTGTCCTCGGTGACCAGTGCCCGCGCCCCGACAAGGCACTCCGGGCCGACCACGGCGCGGTTCAGCACGCAGGCCCCCATGCCCACCAGCGCTCCTCTTTGGATGGTGCAGCCGTGCAGAATCGCCCCATGTCCCACGGTCACATCCGGCTCCACGAGGCAGGGCTCGCCCTTGCCGGTATGCAGGACGGCCAGGTCCTGTATGTTCGACCGGGCGCCGACGCGAATGGGGTCCAGGTCACCGCGCAAAACGGAGCCATACCATATGCTGGCTTGCGGGCCGATCTCCACGTCGCCGATGATGATTGCGCCGGAGGCGACCCAGGCGTCGGGGTGGATGGTCGGTGCAAGGCCCTCAAAGGCGAGGATCGGCACGATTGGAAGCCTGTCCGGCAGGGAAATTGCCTCATCGTGGAGGCAGATGCGGGACCAGCCCGCGCCACCTGTCTGTTCTCCCCGCCTCGCGCGGCCAATCGGAAAGCGGCCTGCCGCGGGAGAAATAAACCGAATCGCTCAGGTAAAGCGACCATGTTCCGCAGCCCAGGAATCCCGATCGGCCGGCTCTTCGGCATCTCCATCACGCTCCACCCGACGTGGTTCGTGATGCTGTTCCTCGTGACCTACTCGCTGGCGGGTCACTACGTGGCGCAGCTCGGTGTCTCGGCCGGCCCGGCCTTCTTCCTGGGTCTGATTGTCGCGCTGCTGGCCTTCGCCTCCCTCCTGGCACACGAATTTGGTCATGCCCTGACCGCCCGCTACTTTGGAATCGGCACCGAGCGCATCACGCTCTTCCTTCTCGGCGGTGTGGCCCAGATCAAGGAGGAGCCCCGCTCTCCGGGGCAGGAACTCCTCGTCGCGATCGCAGGGCCGGCCGTCTCCCTGCTGTGCTTTGCGCTTTTCGGCATCCTGGCGCTTCTGGCCCTCGCAGGGGGGCTTCCGGCTCCCATCCAGTTCGGGCTTCAGGCGCTGACCTCGATCAACTTTGTCTTCGCGGCGTTCAACATGCTGCCCGGCTTCCCGATGGACGGCGGCCGGGTTCTCCGCGCCATCGTATGGTGGGCGAGCGGGGACTACCTGCGCTCCACCCGGGCGGCCACCCTCGGGGGACAGATGCTGGGCATGATGCTGGTCGTGCTCGGCGTTTTCCTGCTTTTCAGGGGCTTTTTCCAAGGCATCATGCTGATTCTGCTGGGCCTCTTCCTGAACTGGCTTGCGCGGATGTCCCTTCAGAGTGCGCTGCACAAGGCCACGTTTGATTCCGTCAAGGTTGGCGACTTGATGCGTCCCGTCCAGTTCGTCGTCCCGGCGGACATGTCCATCGGCCAGGTGGTTCGCGATTATATCTACCGGGTGCACGCCGACAGGTTCCCAGTGGTAAGAGATTCGACGCTGCTCGGCTACATCAGTGCGGACGACATCGCGGAGATGGACAAATCGCAATGGGACACGACCCCCGCGGAAAAGCTGGTACGCCCCTACGGCCGGCGGGAAATTCTCGCTCCCTCGGACGATATCCTGAGCGCCGCCCAGAAAGTGAACCAGCTTGGCCGGCCCAACCTGCCGGTTTTCTCCGGGAGGCAGCTCATTGGCTTCCTCTTCATCAACGACGTCATGAACCATATACGCAACCGGACCCGGCTCGGGGACGTTTGAGTCAACCGGGGTTGCACCGGGCCGGCGAATGGTGTCACCAGTCCGGTTGACGCGTGGCCGGGACTGCCCCACGGTTTGAACGGAAATCCGTTGCAGGCAGTCCTTGAGGCGGAAAGCGTCTCCCTGCGGTACCCCGGCCCCCCCGGCACCCAGAGCCAGTCGGGCCGCAGGCAGCTTGCAGGCAGACGAACAGGAATGATCCCAGCAGCCACCGGCCACCTGATGCCAGAAAACCGCCCCGCCTACTTGCGCGCGGCGGGGGCATGGGTTCCCGCCGCGTGCCTCTCCCTGATGGTATGCCTGTCCGGCCTGCTTCACGCGGAATCGCTGGAACTCAGCTTTCACGAAAAGCGCAACCTGACCGCCCCGAATCCGCCGCTGGTCGTGGATCTGGTCGAAACAGAGTCACCCGAGCTTCTTGTGACGGACGTGCGGGGCGGCTTCCGCCTCTACGACGCGATCAGCGGCCGGCAGCTCGAGCGACTGCGCATCGGCGAAGAAATCCTGACCGCCGCCGCCACGGGGGACTTCCTCGGCAATGACTCGCTCGACATCGCCGTGGCCACCGGCAGCGGCAGGGTCCTGTTCCTGCGCGGCACCAGCCTTGACCTGATCGCGGAGCGCCCTGTTGGCGCAGACATGAGCCTGCCGCCGACTGTCTATACGCGGACGCTGCCGGAGGGAGAGTTCCGCGACAGGCTGTTGCTCGCCGACCAGGACGGCATCATCCGCGCCGTGGACCTGACCGGCGATGGGGAGATCGAAACCGTCTGGCAGTACCGCACCGGGACAAAGCTCCAGGCGCCAATGGCCACCGGCAATGTCCGCCAGCGAACCGGCATTGATGCCGTCGCCACCACAAGCGATGGCTACGTGATCATCCTGGACCCCGAAAGCAGCGACGAGAACGAGCGCATCCACTTCTATATCCGCGAAGGGGTCGCCATCCCCTTCACCGCTCTTCTGGTGGATACGGACGGTTCCGGTCACAAGGAAATCATCATCACGCTGGCCAACCAGAAGGTGGTCTGCCTGAGCCACCGGGAGGGCCGCACGCCGGCCATCCAGCGCGTCTGGGAATACACGCTCTCTCATCCCGCGATAGCCCCTCCCTTGCTCATCCACCGCGACGGCAATTCGGCGGAGCGATACATCCTGCAGGTCTCCACGCAGTCGGTCACTGTGCTGGACCCGGCCACGGGGGAGATGCACGCGGTTGACCGCAGCCCGCTGACAAGCATCGTCACCCAGCCGGCGCTGATCCCGCGCCCGGGCCGCTTTCCGGAGATCGCCTGGGCCCAGCACGACAAGTCCGTCCACCTGACCCGGAACATGACCGAATGGCTGGCGGGGGGCGGGCAGGTTTCCCTCGAAACGGTGGAAACCCGCCTCGGCCACCAGCTCACCGGAACGCTCGTCAGTTACACACGCGGAGCCGGAGAGCCCTACCACATCCTTGGGATCAGCCCGGACCACGCCGGGCAAATCTACTCCGTGCGGACGGGGTATCTGGCGGAGGAGGGGCTCTGGCCCACGCGCACGCCCTGGATGACCGTTGGGGGCAACCCTTCCCGCTCGGGCCGGCTCGATTCGGACTTCGCCCTGCTGGAGGACTCGCGCCGGCGGATCCGGGCGGGGCTTGCCAACTCGTGGCGCGAGGACCTTGAGGGCCACATCGCAGAGCGCCAGTGGGGCGAGGCTGCCGCGGTCGCCCGGCAGCTCTACGAGTACAACCCCTACAATCCGGAATATCGCCGCCTGCGCGCCCAGGTCTTCGTGCGCCGCTATCTGCTGCCGCTTGTGGCCGGGACCGTGGCCCTGATCGGACTCGGTGCCTTCACCACCCACCGCACTGTCCGGTACCTGACCAATCGCCGGCTGCGGCGCCGGGCGCGGACGGCGCTGGCGCGTGGCGATCTGGCCCAGGCCCGCACCGCGCTCGAAAGCCTTCGCCAGAGACGGCCCCGTGACCCCACCGTGGCACGGGCCCTCGCACGCGTGTCCATCCGCCAGGAGGACTATTCGCCGCGCATGCTGCCCGTCTTCGAGGACGCCAGCGCCGCCTGGCCCGAGGACCGCGGCCTGTTGCACGGCCTCGCGCGCTGCCTGCTCGAGAGCGACGACCGGAGTGAGAAGGCGGCCGGCCTCTACGAAAAGGCTCTGCCGGACCATCCCGACAGCCCGGGCGTGGAATTCCAGCTCGGCCTCTGCGAAATGGAACGGGGCAACTGGGAGGAGGCGGGCCGGCGGTTCCGTGCCGCGCTCAAGGACGGGCTGAACAGCGACGCGCTCTACTGGGCCCTCAGCGAGGTCTATCTGCGTACGCGCAGCTTCACCGCCCGGACCCTCCCGGTCTTCCAGCAGCAATTCTCCGCGCGCGAGGAGGAGCCGGAGTTCCTGGAGGGCTATCTCCTGGCCTGTATAGACGCCCGGCACGTGGATCCCCAGGTGGAGGACCTCTGCAAGCGGGTGCTGGAGCTTTACCCCGCCCACCCGGAGGCGTCGCTCCACCTGGCGGGCATCCTGATGCAGCGGGGCCAGGTATCCGCCGCCGTGGAGAACGTACGTGCCGCGCTTGAGGAACAGCCGGAAAACCGCCCCGCCGTTCAGCTCCTCGCCGACTGCTACATGCTGCAGCACCGCCGGGACAAGGAGGCCGTGGCCGCCTACTTGAAAGCCGCGGAGCTGGAAATCGCGGGGAAGGAAATCCTCCGCGTCCTCGCCGCGCATTGCTTTGAGAACGAACTGTTCGACGAGCGCGCCATCACGATATACCACAAGAGCCTGGCACAGAATCCCGGCGACGCGGTCACCCTGCGGGCGCTTGCCGCCACCGCGGAGCGGACGGGCGATGTGCAGCTCGCCATACGCTCCCTCGAATCCCTGCAGGAAAGGGCGCTCATAGACAAGGTGGGAACCCTGCAGCTGGCCCGCGCCTACGTTGCCACCGGCACCGCCAGCGAGCGCGCCGAACGGACCCTCCGCGAGGCGCTGCGTTACCAGCCGGGGGACGAGGCATTCCTCGCGGCGCTTGTCCGAGTCCTCGACACCCTCCAAACGGACAAGCCCGGCATCATCCCCTACGTGGAACAGTACCTCACACTTCACCCGGAGGACACGACGGCCGGCCGCCTCATGGCCCGCGCCACCATCAAGGGCGAACGGTACGAGCAGGCCCTGAACGTCCTCCACAGGCTGTTGGAGCGCCACCCCGGGGACGAGGAGTTCCAGCGCCTCCATGCCCTCGCCAGTCTATACGACAACCGCGTGGACGCCGCCATCAGCGAGTACGAGCAAATCCTGGATCGCAACCCCGAGGACCGGGAAGCGCTCATCAACGTGGCGCTGGCCTGCGCCGGCAAGATGCGGACAGACTCGCAGGCCGAGCAATACTACCGCCGTGCCCTGGCCATCGAGCCGGGACACGACCGCCTGCACCTGGCCCTGGCGCGCGTGGCCGCCGAGCGCAACGACCCCGCCGCTGCCGCCGAGTCCTACAAGCAGGCCCTCAAGTGCCGGCCCGGCGTGGAACCCACCGCCCTGGCGCACCTGGAGGCGCTTCTGGCAGACCACCCGGAGTTGCTCCGCCTGCGCTGGTTCCTGGTCGAGTTACTCGTCACGCAGGGGCACCTCAGCGAGGCGCTCGAGCAGCTTGCCACCGTCGCCCGCCACCATCCCGGCCAGCAGGCCAACATCCTCCGCGCGCTCGACGCCATCCTGAAGCGCGAACCTCGCCATGCCGCCGCACTCGCCATGAAGGGGAATCTCCTCCTTACCGCCGGCAAGGTGGAGGACGCGCTGCAGATGCTCGACCGTGCCTTTGGCCTGCAACCCGCCTCCCCCGACATACAGGAGAGCTTCCTGACGGCCCTCACCCAGTCGCTCAACGGGCACGAGGAGCCCGAAAAACGCTTCAAACTCGGCAAGCTCCACTATCTGCGCCAAGAGTACGATGAGGCCATCGCCTGCTTCCAGCGCACCGCCCAGGACTACCGCTGGGAAAGTGAATCCACCAAGATGCTCGGCCGGTGTTTCGTGGACAAGGGCATGCTCGACCTCGCCCTGCAGGAGTACCGCAAGCTCGCCGTGGACGACGAGACCAAGGAGCTCCTCTACGACCTGGCGCAACGCTACGAAACCAAGCGCGACCTGGTTGGCGCCAAGACTGTCTTTCGCCAGCTCTTCGCAGCGGACATCGGCTACCGGGACGTCAAGACACGTTTCGAGATGCTCTCCGGCTCCACCTCTGACCCGATCACGTTCGACAAGACGATCACCGTGGCCGGCATGTCCGACAAGGCACAGCGGCGTTACGAGCTGCTGGATGAGCTCGGCCGTGGCGCCATGGGCATCGTCTATCGCGCCCGCGACAAGGAGCTGGACGAGGTCGTCGCCCTCAAGATCCTCCCCGACAACCTGTCGAACAACCCCGAGGCGGTACGCCGCTTCAAGGTGGAAGCCCGCAACGCCCGCCGCCTCTCCCACCATCACATCGTCCGTATCCACGACATCGGGGAGGAAATGGGCCGCAAGTACATCTCCATGGAATTCGTGGATGGGGAGGACCTCAAACATCGCCTGCGCACGTCGCCCGAAGGGCGCATCCCCGCAGGGGCTGCCCTGGGCTGGTCGCTCCAGATTCTCGATGCCCTCGCTTACGCCCATAGCCTCGGCATCGTGCACCGTGACATCAAACCGGCCAACATCATGCTCACCTCCGCCGGGCACGTGAAGGTCACCGACTTCGGCATCGCCAAGATGGTTGACGCAACGGGCGAGGGTACCATCGCCGGAGCCATCATCGGCACGCCGCTCTACATGTCGCCGGAGCAGGTCCGCGGCCTGCCGGTGGATCACCGGGCGGATATATACGGCTTCGGTGTCCTTCTCTACGAAATGCTCTCCGGCCGGCCTCCCTTCACCGAAGGTGACCTCGCCTACCAGCACCTGCACGAGCCACCCGCCCGCCCCGCGGACGTGCCGGAAGAACTCTGGCAAATCCTCGAGCGCTGCCTCGCCAAGGACCGCGAGGAACGCTGGGAAGACGCCAGTGCCCTCCGCGAGGCCCTCGAAGGCACCATGGCCAAGGCCTAGGGGGCGGCCCTCTGTTGCCTCTTGCTCCTTGCCGCCCGGGGGCCGGTCCGTCCTACCCTTTGGCCACGGGTGGGGGAGTGGTTCCTGCCCGGCACACCTCACGATGGCGGGCCTTATGACTCCGGACGAACTCGAAAAGACCCTCGAGCGGCTCTACAACTCGGCGCAGTCCGCCAGCAGCGAGGGGCTGACCGACGAGGCGGTCCGCCGCTGCGAGGAGGCGCTCGAACTCATCGAAACCTACGGCGAGGACGGCGAGCGCCACAGCTACGGCGATTTCATCATGCTCACGGGCGACGTCCACTGGGGCGCGGGCGACTACGAACAAGCCTACCGCGCCTACCACAAAGTCATGACCAACGAGCCCGACCGCCAGGACGCGCGCGTGGCCGTCGGCGTGGCGCTCTACCACCTCGGGCGATTCGGCGCCTCACAGAACCTTCTGGAAATGGCCAGCCTCGACGATCCGGAGGACGCCGAGACATGGTACTATCTCGGCCTGCTGGCCCTCCGGCGCGGGCAGCGCGACCTCGCCATGATCCACTTCGAGAGCGCCCACGAACTGGAAAACAACCGGTTCTATGTCCCCGTGGAGATTCCGCCGGAGGAGATCGTGGCGCTCGTGGAGGCCATGGTGGAGGAGATCCCCGAGCCACTTCGTCAGCCGCTCCAGAATGTGCCGATCATCGTGGAAGACCATCCGTCCGAAGCAATGCTCTACGGCGGTGACCCGCCCATGGACCCGCTCCTCCTGGGCATCTTCGACGGGATCCCCCTGACCGAGCCCCAGGACCTTGTCACAAGCCCGACGCGCATCGTGCTCTACTTGGAGAACATCTGGCTCCTCGGCTACAGCCGCGAGGTGCTCGAGGAGGAACTCTGGGTGACCCTCAAGCACGAGATCGGGCACTACTTCGGCCTGAACGAGGACGAATTGGCCGAGCGGGGGCTCGACTGACGGTCATGTGGCAGGAACTACTACTCGCCGCGGGAAAGGGCGCCATCGTGGGCGCCCTGATCGGCTACGGCACGAACCGCCTCGCGGTGTGGATGCTCTTCCATCCACGTCGGCCACTCAACATCGCGGGCTGGAAGATTCCGCTCACGCCGGGCCTCGTCGTGCGGAATCAGGACCGGCTGGCGGACGCGGTTGGCCGGGCCGTGGCGCGCGACCTGCTCGACAGCGAGACCCTTGTCCGGCACCTGCGGGAGGCGAACCTCTCCGGCGCCATCGAGCAGCTTCTTCATGCAGAGTACGACGAGCTGGCCGCCTCGGAGAAGACACTGGCGGAGGCGCTCGGACCGGGCCACCGCGAGTCGGTGGAGCAGCTCGGCGGCCGGCTGGCGGAACTCGTGCTGGATGGTCTGCGGGGGATGCTGCAGAAAGGAGGTGCGGATTCGCCGCTGACCGGGCCGATCGGGCGTGTGGCGGAGGCGCTGGCGGATCAGCCGCTGGGTGACCTCCTGCCGGAGGATTCAGGGAAACTCCTCGCCCGCGCTGCCTTCGACCGCATCCACGACGCCGTCCGCTCCCCCGAATTCCAGGAAATGACCGCCGAGCGCATCGAGGCCGCCACCGCCCGCTTTGCCTCATCCGACGCCTACGCGGAGTTCGAGGAGGCCGGGCACGACTATATCTCCGGCCGGCTTCCCGCCGCCACCGCCGCCGCCCAGGAATCGCTCGCTGATTACCTCTCCAGCCCCGAGTTCGGCGAGGAGGTTCAGACGCGCTTCGCCTCCAAGCTTTACGCCCTCATCTCCGGGAAGCTCCCCCTGGCCGGAGTGATCATCACGGAGAAGCTGATCCGCGAGTTGATCCGGCAGCGCTGGCCGGAAATCTCCCAAGAGCTGCAGGAAATCGCCCGCGGGGAGGATCTGGCGCAGGTGTTGGAGAGACAATTCGGCGCCGCGGCCGGGAATATTTTCGAGGCGCTGCGCGAGGCACTTCGCGATCCGCGCACCGGCGTGACGGTCGGGACCTGGACGGCGGAAGGCCTCCCCGACCTGATCGGCGGGCCATCCGGCCCCGGTGGCCTCTACCCCGTGTTGGAGAAGGAAACCGAGGCGCTGCTCCGCAGGCCCCTGCGGGACCTCCTCGGGCTGGACCGCCCGCTCCCTCACGAAGCGGTCGAGAGTCTCTCCAGCCGGCTGCGGGACCTCCTCGGGCCGGATGAAAACATGGCCACCGCGCGCGAGGCGCTCTCGGAGAGCTTCCGCCGCCTCTTCCTCGAGAAACCGCTGCGCGAAGTCCTTTCCTGGCTGCCGCGCGAGGACTGGGACCGTGCGGGTGGGGCGCTGGCTGAATTGCTCGAGCGCCGGTCCATCGAGTTCCTGCCCCGGCTCCTCGGCGAGGGCCTCAGGCTGGAGGACGTGGTCTCCCGGAAGATCCGCGAGTTCGACGCCGCCCGCATCGAGGAGACGATCAAGCGGGTCAGCGGCCGGGAGCTGCGCGGCATCATCCGCCTCGGCGGCCTGATCGGCCTGCTCGTCGGTGCAGCTTTCCAGACAGCGCTGTTCTTTCTTTAGGTCCTTGATTCAGTTCGCGAAGTTGGTCTTCTGCGAATAGAAGATGTCGCCCGCGGAGAGGGTCCCATTTGTCGGGTCGTAGAAATTCTCCGTGCGCGGCACGGAATCAAGGCCGTCTGGTCCAAGGCTCATGAGGAACCAGCGGCCCACCAGTTCCG
Source organism: Candidatus Sumerlaeota bacterium (assembly GCA_007132505.1). Taxonomy (GTDB): domain Bacteria; phylum Sumerlaeota; class Sumerlaeia; order SLMS01; family SLMS01; genus SLMS01. The sequence goes on along the minus strand of SLOM01000115.1, from coordinate 748 downwards.
ACGGCAGCACCGACCCCGGAGCGGCAAAAAAGGGATTCAGCGCCGGACTGTTGGAGTCCACCATGTCGGACCCACCGGCGAGCACGTTCGTGCGCGAGGGCGGCCCGGGTGGACCGCCCGGCACGACAATGCGGAAATAGCGGAAGGTCTTGATCGGGTGGTTGCCCACCACCCCGGAGGTGACCGGACTGCCCGCGGAGAACACGTCCTGTGGCACGCGGGTCAGGTACGCCACGGGTGTGGTGATCGAAACGCCGTCCAGCCCGGGTGACTGTGGCACCCAGGATCGCATGGTGGTCGTCATCGGGTTGGAAGGGTTGGCGCCGGGTGGGAGGTTCGCGCCACGCTTGGTGGGGTACTCGTTGTTGTCAACGGCGTAGGACTCAATGGCTACTGCCACCGTCCGCATGTCGCTCTTTGCACGACTGACCCTGCTGCGAACCTGCGCCTCGAGGAAGTTCGGCACGGCGATAGCCGCGAGTATAGCGATGATCGCCACGACAATCAGCAGCTCGATCAGGGTGAACGCCCGCCTTGTCTCCAGCATGAAGAGCCTCATCATCTCTCCTGCGGGACATTTGCCCTTTCGCGGGAGGTGGTCTGATGTCACCGATGGGGGGACTGCCTCGTCCGGTCCGCAACGCAAAAGCGGCCCCCGGCCTGCTGCGCCGCTTGCCCGGCCTGCCCGGCAAGGACCCGGTGCCCCGCCCCGCTGGCTGCCCCTGCTCCACGCCTGGGCGCGGCTGTC
>SLOM01000156.1 GCA_007132505.1 Candidatus Sumerlaeota bacterium | reverse complement strand
GCCGATCCGGGCCGGCGCGAGGTCATCGGTCAGGCCGGGCAGGAGAAGGCCCGCCAACGCTACGTCCGCGGCGCCTCAGCCACCCGGCTGATGAAGGCACTGGAAGAGCAGAAAGAGTCCGGCGCCGTCTAGCCCGGTCCGCCCTCAGCCTCCGAGGGCCGCGATGCGCTCACGCAGGGAGGCAAGGTCCGACTCGTAGGTGGCCAGCTTCTCCCGCTCGCGTTCCACGACGGGGGGCGGGGCGCTGCTGAGGAACTTCTCGTTGCCGAGTTTCCCCTTCGTTGCGTTGTAGCCCTTCTCAAGCTTGGCCAGTTCCTTCCTGAGGCGCTCTGCTTCCTTGCCCCGCAGGTCCTCCGGCATGAGCACCTGTATGGACAGATCGCCGGAGGTGTGGGTACTGGCGAAGGGTGCCTCGTCCTGTTGCGCCGCGATGCCGAGTTTTGAAATGCCACCGAGGGCACACATCCGTCCGGCGAAGGATTCAAGCACTTCGCGCGCACCCGCGGAACTGTGCTGCACGAGCACATCCACCTTCGCGTCGGTGGGGATCTTCATTTCGCCGCGGATGTTGCGCACGGCGCCGAGTGTGCGCTGGACGAGAGCCACGGCATCGGAGGCTTCCGCGTCCGTATAGTCACGGTCCGCCGGCCAGTTGGCGACGCAGAGCGAGGGCGCCTCGAAACCGTCCCGGAACCCGGGCACGATGCCGGACTCCCAGGCCCTCGGTTGGGGCCCCGGAGCATGCTCGCCGGGTCTCGCGCCGATGACCAGCCGCTCGCGCAGGAGCTGCCAGATGTCCTCCGTGGCGTAGGGAATCACCGGGTGAAGCAACCGGAGGACGTGCTCGAGTACCGCAAGCAGGACGACCTTCGCCGCGCGGCCGGATTCCGGGCTGGGCTGCTCCGCACCGTACACGCGTCCCTTCGTCAGTTCGAGGTACCAGTCGCAGTACTCGCTCCAGAGAAACTGATAGATGGAGGAGACGTAACGGTCGAAGGCGTAGTCGCGGAGTGCGTCCGTGGCCTCGCTGATCGTGGAAGACAGGCGGTCCAGGATCCAGCGGTCCTCGGGCTCGAGGCTCTGCGCGGACACGCCGTGGCGGAACTCCTTCGGTGCAATGTCCTCCGTCACGCTGAGGACGAAGCGGGAGGCGTTCCAGAGCTTGTTGATGAAGTTCCGGTACCCCGCGATGCGCTGTCTGTCTATCTCGATGGTGCGGCCCTGACCGCTGTACGCCACGAGCGCAATCCGCACGGGATCCACGCCGTATATCTCGAACATCTCGAGGGGATCTATCACGTTCCCCTTCGATTTGGACATCTTTTCCCAGCGGGCCTCGATTCCCTCCGGGAGTTTCTCCAGCTCGTCCAGCCCGAGTACACGGCGCTCGGCGGGCGGGATCAGCTCCAGGTCCCCGCCGCGCTTGCGGTAGTAGGACTTACCGAAGATCAGCCCGTGCAGGAACACGTCGCGGAAGGGCGGCTTGCCGATCAGCTCCTCCGACATCATGATCATGCGGGCGACCCAGAAGAAAAGGATGTCGTGGGCGGTGACGAGGACGCTGGTGGGGAAGAACGCGCGGAGGTCCTTCGTGTCCTCCGGCCAGCCGAGGGTGCTGAACGGCCAGAGCGCCGAGGAGAACCACGTGTCCAGCACGTCGGTGTCCTGTTCCCAGGCGTCCGGCTCGGCCTTGACTTCGGGCGGTTCGCCCTCGCCCTCCCAGCAGATCATGCGGTCCGGGTCGTCCTTGCGGTACCACACCGGGATGCGGTGCCCCCACCAGAGCTGCCGGCTGATGCACCAGTCGCGGACGTTCTCCATCCAGGCGTAATACGTGTTTTCCTGCGCCTTGGGGATGAGGCGGACTTCGCCCTCACGGACCGCGCGGACGGCCTGCTCCGCCAGCGGCCCGATCTTGACGAACCACTGGTCGGACAGGCGCGGCTCCACCGTGGCCTTCGAGCGATAGCCGCGGCCGACGCGGTGCTGGTGGCGCTCGATCTTCTCGATGAGCCCCTCCGCGCGCAGGTCCTCCAGGACGCGCTCGCGCGCCTCGTAGCGGTCGAGCCCGCGATAGCGTTCCGGCACGTTGTCGTTCAACTTGGCGTTGTCGTGGAGGATGTTGATGATCTCGAGGCGGTGGCGCTGGCCGCACTGGAAGTCGTTCGGATCGTGGGCGGGAGTGATCTTCACCATGCCGGAGCCGAAGTCTGACTTCACGAACTCGTCCGCGATGATGGGGAGACGCCGGCCGGTGAGGGGCAGCTCCACCTCCTTGCCGACATCATCCTTGTAGCGCCGGTCCGAGGGGTGAACGGCCACGGCGGTATCGCCAAGCATCGTCTCCGGCCGGGTGGTGGCGACGACGGCATGCCGGCCGCTTCCGTCGGTGTAGGGGTACTTGATGTGCCAGAGCTTCCCTTCCTCGTCTTCGTACTCCACCTCGTCGTCGCTGAGTGCGGTGAGCGAGACGGGGTCCCAGTTGACCATGTACTTGCCGCGGTAGATCAGCCCCTTTTCGTAGAGGCGCTTGAAGGCCGTCCGGACGGCACGGGCCCGCTCCCCGTCGAGCGTGAAGGCCTCGCGCTCCCAGTCGCACGAGCACCCGAGCGTCTTGATCTGCTCGGTGATGCGGTGGTGATATTCCTCCTTCCACTTCCATGCCTCGGCCAGGAAGCCCTCGCGGCCGAGCTCTTCCTTGGATTTGCCCTCCGCGCGGAGCTTCTCCACCACGACGTGCTGCGTGGCGATGCCGGCATGGTCGGTGCCGGGCACCCAGAGCGTGTTGTACCCCGCCATGCGGTGGTGACGGATGAGGACGTCCTGAATGGTCTGGACGAGCCCATGGCCCAGATGCAGCGCGCCGGTGACGTTTGGCGGCGGGATGACGATGGTGTAGGCTTCGGCGGTGGACTCGTTGCTGGCGCCAAAGTATCCGCCACGCTCCCAGAGGCGGCGCCATTTCTCCTCGGCTTCCTTGGGCTGAAAGTTCTTCGGCAGGTTGCTGGCAGGCGTCACGGACATGGAGTTGGAGAGCTTTCGGGCAGAATGATCTGTGTGCCCCGAAGCGGGTCCCGGGGCAAAGGTGGCATTAGCCCCGGACGGCCCGGCGCGGTCAACCCCGCTGCTGGGGCGCATGACTCTCGGGAGGTCCGGTTGCGAGCCCGAAAGCTTGCGCCGCAAGTGCCATGACGGCGTGGCGTGTGCCGCAGTAAGTGTCTTGTGCGGTGGGGGAAATCCGAACCGGTGGACCCACCGGCAGAAGAGGAGGAACCGGACGAGTAGAGGCCTCCGCGATCCCGGTGCGCGACGGCCTCGTCGCGGACCATGATGTCCACATCCTTGGTGAATCGGGGGTGGCCGTGAATCACCAGCGCAATGCCGCCGCAGGTGGTCCGGGGGATGATGTCCCCTTACCCGTCAGCTTCCTGAACGATCGCCTTCATGGAGCCCCGGCTGTAGCCGAGCAGCGGGTCCGGGCCGTAGCTGAGGATCTGTTTGCAGCCGAGGACCGCTTCCTCGTAGGGGCAGGTCTTCACGACCGCCTGTCCGATGTAGTCCACCTCGTAGGCAATCTCGAAGGCCTCCTGCTGGGACTTGTCGAACAGGTTGGTCATCATCTCGATGACGTAGCCGTAGGTGTGCTCCTCGTCGTTGAAGAGGATGATGCTGTAAAGTGGGGATTTTTCCTGCTCCGTCTCCGCTTCGGTCTCGGGCAGGGTGATTGTCTCTCCGAAGGTTGCCATCGCGTACCTGGAACGGGGCGGGGTGTCCGGGTGCGTAACCGGTCCTCAAGCGGGGCTGGAAACTAGTCCGCCGCCGCCGTCAAAGCAAGGCGTTTGACGGCTCCGGCGCCGGCCGGGTGGGCGGCGGGCGCTGCTGTCCCTGGCGGCCAATGGGGGCTAGTCCCCGTTGCCGTTGCCGTTTCCGTTCTGGTCCTCGAGCGCCTCCCGGGCGATCTGGCGGACCTTCTTGAGGTCGAGCTTGCCGCTGCCGAGCTTGGGAATCTCGTCCACCTTGACGAAGTTCTGCCAGCGGGGCACCCAGAGCGAGGGCAGGCCGCCTTCCTCGCCGCCGACCCGGTCGAGGATGGATTTCGCTTCCTCCTCCTCGACCGTGTAGAGGACCGCGAGCCGCTCGCCCCGGCGCTCGTCCTCGACGCCGGTGACGGCGAAGGCCTGCTCGTCCTCGCCGGAGAGGGACTGGAGCGCCTCCTCAATACGGCCATGGGGGACCATTTCGCCGCTCATCTTCGTGAAGCGCGCGAGGCGGTCGGTTATCGCAAGGAACCCATCCTCATCCACCTGGGCGATGTCGCCGGTGTCGTACCAGCCGTCCCGCATGGCCTCCTTGGTCCGTTCCTCGTCCTTGTAGTACCCCTGCATGATGTTGGGGCCTGTGACGAAGAGCTTGCCCGGCTTGCCGGGGGGGCAGGGCTCGCCGGTCTCGACGTCCTCGACGCGGAGCGAGACACCGGGGATGGGCCGGCCGACGGTGCCGCGGCGCTGGCCCGCCTGGAAGATGCCCGGCTCGCGGTAGTCCTCGCCGTTTAGCGACACGACGGGAGAGGTCTCCGTGCAGCCGTAACCCTCGGCGGGAGCGAGGCCGAAGTTGCGCTCGAAGGCATCCGAGAGGCTGTCCCGCAGCTTCTCCGCGCCGGTCAGGACAAAGGTGAGCGAGCCGAACTGGCCCGGTTCCACCCGGCGGATATACGTGGACAGGAAGGACGGCGTGGCGAAAAGGTGGGTGATCCGGTCGCGCTCCACCATGGCACCGATGGCGCGCCCGTCCAGGGGGTTCGGGTAGTACGTGACGGCCAGGTTCGTGATCGGTGGCATCCAGAGCGCCGCCATGTAGCCGAAGGAATGGAAGAACGGCAGAATCGCGAGCAGGCGGGAATTCGGCTCCAGCTCGATATACTGCAGCGCCCCCTTGACGTTGCTCTGTACGTTCCAGTGGCTGAGCATGACGCCCTTGGGCATGCCGGTGGAGCCGCTGCTGAAGACGAGGGTGGCCAGATCGTCGAGCCGCGCAGGTTCCTTCCGGCCGAGCGCACGTTCCAGGGCACCGGCCGGCCAGAAGAGTCCGGCAAGCATGCCCCAGAGCTTGTCCCCGGAGGTGGCCTGCTCCCGCACGTCCTCCAGGAGGACTGTCTTGAGGTCCTCCGGCACCTTCACGTTTGATTTCTCGAGGAAGGCCCGCGAGGTGAGGACGACACGGATCCCCGCCACGCCGCAGATTTCCTTCAGGACCTTTGGCGACGTTGTATAGTTGAGGTTCACGGGGACCTTCCCAGCCAGGAGGGCCGCCATGTTGACCGCGAAGGCACCCAGCGAGGGCGGCAGCAGGATGCCGGCAAACTCGTCGTCCTTCCAGACGGGGTGCAGGCGGCGGCCCAGCACGGCCGCGGCTGCCAGCACGCGGAAAGTGGGCACGGGCCCCGGCGTGGAGTGGTCCCCGAAGTTCTTCGAGAAAGGCTTCCTGCGCATGGCCCGGAGCGCCTCCCGGTGAAGCGGGGCCGTATCCTCGCGCCGGAAATCGTACGCGTCCCCCATCAGGCGGCAGACTTCCTCCCGCAGTTTGTAGGCGGGGGAGTCCGCCGGGATCGGCTCGCCGATGGCCACGTTAATGGGCGCACGGCGGAAGCGGAAGGCCTTGAGTATACGGACCTTCCCGCCGCGGACACCCAGGGCTGTGTCCATCGCGCCGTCTATCGCGACCGGCACGATGGGGGCCTTCAGGCCGCGCATGATGCGCTCCACGCCGCGGCGGAAGGGGAGGAGCTGACCGTTCCGGGTGAGCTGGCCCTCCGGGAACATGCAAACGAGCCCGCCGGCCTTGATCTCCTCCTGCGCCTCACGGAGCGAGAGCAGCAACTCGCGCGGGGACTGCGTCTGCTCAATGGGGATCGAGCGCGTGAACCGGGCGAACGGATAGACGAACCAGCGTGAATAGACATCCCGGCTCATGACGAAGCGCACCGGCCGGCGGATGAGCGCCGTCATCAGGACGCCGTCCAGGTACGATTGGTGGTTCGGGGCGAGAAGAGCCCCGCCCTTCGCCGGGATGTGCTCAAGTCCCTTTACCCTGGTGCGGAAGAACGTCCAGAACAGCAGAAGCAGAAACTGCCGGCCCAGGCGCCGCATCAGGCCCCAAAATCCATGGTCGTCCCAACCGGTTGTCATGATGGTGACTCCTTTCGCATGAATGAGAGGAACCGCCAAGCGAGAACCACGGCGGCCAGCAACATGATGACGCCTCCGCCCGCGAAGGCGTCCGCTGCGTGTCCGCGAAAGCCCGCGAACACCGGCAGCAGGAAAGAACCGAGCACCATCGCGCTGGAGGAAAGCACGTTCGACGTGGCCCAGATGCCGCCACGATGGCGCTCGTCAGACGTCTGGATGATGTACGCGTCCAACGGCACGATATACAGTGCCATGAAGAAGGCCGCCACGCCGATCAGCAACGGCAGGCCCACCACATATTGCAGCGGCACCCGGCCCAGCTCCTCGCGCATGCTGACAAGCTCGCCCGGCAGGGGTGTGGCCAGGGTCACTCCCACCGCCAGAAGACACATGGCCACCGCACCGAGCGGAACAAGCCACAGGCGGATGCCCTCCCGGCAAAGCCGGCTTACCAGCAAGGAGCCGAGGCCCTGGAAGACCACGATCGGCAGGATGGCAATGCCCGCGATCTCCGGCGAAAGGTCCAGCACGTTCAGTGCAATCTGTACAATGGCGAGCTGCAGCATCACGGCAACCAGCCACCAGATCGTGGAGCCGAGGACGGCCCAGCGCAGCCCACGGCTCGCCAGAATGATTTTGCCATACTTCCACACCATCGGGATTGGATTCGGACGGAACCGCGCCTCGGGATTCGCCACGGGGGTCAGTGCCATCCGCCGCGAAGCACCATACCCCAGCGTGGCGAGCACGACAAGGATTAGTCCCGCCGCCCAGAGCGCACCCTCGAACCAGCCGAAGAGCGCCGGACCCGCCACGGTCCCCAGCACGATGGCGAAAAACGTGAAGCCCTGCAGATAGCCGTTCCCCCAGCCGATGCGGTTGCGGGGCAGCAGCTCCGCCAGAATCGCGTATTTCGAAGGGCTGAACAGGGCGGACTGCAGACCCATCAGGAAGAGGATGCCCACGGCCGCCCAGATGTAGTTCTCGCCAATAAGCGGCGGCCCGGCCAGAAACACCAGCGTGGCCAGGGACATGATCCCGATCTCCATCAGCTTCGTGAAGCGGGTGACCGTCGTCTTCGAGTACCGGTCGCTCATCCAGCCAGCCAGACCGACCGCGAGCGCGAAGGGCAGGATGAACAGGCCGCTGGCAATGGCCTGATAGTTGGAGGCGAGCTGCGTGGCCAGCTCCTGTGCCTCCTCCGTGCCGGCATTCTCCTCCCCGAGCTGGCGCACCGCGTGGGTCTGGGCCAGAATCACCACGAGCATGATGATGATGAAGCGGTACATGTTGTCGCTGAGCGCACCTTGGAACATGGTGGCGAGGAGCGCCCGGAAGGTTGGCAGGTCTGCGCCGCGGCCGTCCGGTTGCGGTGATCGGTTTTCGGGAGCGGTCATCGGATTGGGGGTGCCTGTTCCCTGATGGGTATGTGCCTTTTGCCGGGATGTCGTGGCGTGTGTGTGCTTCGGGGCAAGGGGCGCTTTGCACTTGCTGATGTTGTGTTTGTGTGGTGCAGCGGTTTGTGAGTCAACGCTTATTTATTACTCCTCCCCTTGCCGCCGAACCGCCGTGCCTCCCATCCTTTGATCCAGACATCACGCAGGTGCCGTGCCCCATGGACGTCCCCATCCTCGAAAAGCTCTTCCAAAGCCGCTGGACCGGTGGCCAGTACGCCTTTGTGCGCCTCGCGGTGGCGCTTTCTCTGGCCGTCTGGTCTGCCGCCAGTCTGGGCACGGGGGGCGGGCTGCACATCTTCCTGGGCTTGGTGGGGCTGCCG
>SLOM01000227.1 GCA_007132505.1 Candidatus Sumerlaeota bacterium | reverse complement strand
TGCGCGCTTCCGGCGCGGCGGTCGCCCACCTCAGCGGGAGCGGCTCCGCCTGCTTCGGTCTATACACGGGCCCGGACGGCCCGGAGGAGGCGATCGCGCGGATGGAACGCCTCCGGGACCGGCACGCCACCGCCCCACCGTGGTGGATACAGCACACAATCGCGGGTGGGGCCTGAGTCCTCTTCAACACGATGGCACGAAAGCACGGAGAGCTGCTGTACACCCCGGCTGCCGGGACATGACTCCTTGTCTATCAGGTTCTCGGGCGGGCGCTGTGGTTTTTTTCGAGGGCCTGGAGAACCTCGCCATGGCGTTCGGTGACCTCGGCTTCGGTGAGCGTCCGGTCGGGGGAGCGGTAGGTGAGCGAATAGGCCAGCGAGCGCTTGCCCTTCTCCACCTTGTCGCCCTCGTACACGTCGAACAGGCGGACAGACGCGAGCAGGTCCTTGCCCGCCTTGCGGATGGTACGCTCAAGGTCCATGGAGCGCACGTCCCTGTCCACGAGCAGCGCCACGTCACGCGTCACGGCGGGGTAGCGGGGGATTTCCTTGTACTTCTCCACCGGCGTTTCCTCCAGTGCCGGACCGGTCAGCGGGATCTCCAGATAGACGGTGCGCCTGCGTATATCCATCTCCTTGAGCACGGCGGGGTGCAGCTCCCCGAAGAGCGCCACCGGCTGGCCCTTGGCCAGGAACCGCGCCGCACGGCCGGGGTGGAGCCACGGCACGTCCGTCACCGCCTCCACCACGAGCTTGCTCATGCCCAGGAGCGAGAGGAACTCCTCCGCATAGCCCTTGATGCGGAAGAAGTCCGGCTCGCGGACGGGCTCGCGCCAGTTCGCCCGGGCCGCTCCGCAGAGCACCGCCGCGAAGTAGGGTGTCTCGTTCGCGGGGGGAGTCAGCCCGCGCGGGTCCGTGTCCGCCTCCTCCTCCGGCGGGAAGACGTACGTGTGCCCAAGCTCAAAGAGCGGGATCTCCTCGACGCTCTGGTTCAGGTTGTGCGCCACGTTGCGCAGGAGGGAGGAAAGCAGGCTCCGGCGCATGACCGTCTGGTCCGCCGTGATGGGGTTGAGCAGGCGCACCTGGCCGCTGTCCGCCGCGCCGGTCAGGCCGTTCTCCTTTTCGGAGACGAAGCTGAAGTTGACCGCCTGGTGAAACCCAAGGGCCACTGCCGCGTCCGCGAGCTTCTGGCGCACCCGGTCGAGCGGGGCCGGGGCGTGGTAGGCGCTGGGGAGTTTCACGCGCCGTTCCGGAATGCGGTCGTACCCGTATATACGTGCCACTTCCTCCACAATGTCCGCCTCAAGGCTGACATCCACGCGGTGCGAGGGGATGGCGAGCTGTATTTCCTCGCGGTCGGAGCGCTGCACCTCGAATCCGAGGGGGGTCAGCACGTCTGTCACCTGCCGGCCGGACAGCTCGACCCCGAGCGCCTCGTTCAACCTTTCCAGCCGGAGCGTGATGGGCTCCTTCTCCGGGACGCGTCCCACTGCGTCTATATGGCCGCGGAGCACGGTTCCGCCGGCCAGCGAGGCCATGAGCTGGGCCGCGCGGTTGAGCGCTGCGGTGAGTTTCTTCGGGTCCATGCCGCGCTCGAAGCGGTAGCTTGAGTCGGTGGACTTGTCGAGCCGCCGGCTCGTCCGCCGGATCGTTTGCGGCCTGAAGTACGCCGCTTCCAGCAGGACGTTCTGCGTCTCGTCCCCGATTTCGGAGTTGGCCCCGCCCATGATTCCGGCCAGCGCCACCGGGTCCTCCGCGTCGCAGATCAGCAGGTCGGATTCCTCCAGCCGGAGTTCCTGTTCATCCAGCGTGACGATCTTCTCGCCCTTGCGCGCGTTACGGACGACGATCTGCCGGCCCTTCAGCCGGTCCAGATCAAAGGCGTGCAGCGGATGGCCAAGCTCCAGCATCACGAAGTTCGTGATGTCCACCAGGTTGTTGATCGGGCGCATGCCGGCGCTTTCCAGCACGGCCTGCATCCATCGCGGGGAGGGCGCCACCTTCACGTCCCGCACCACCCGCGCTGTATAGCGGGGGCAGTCCTCCCGTGCCTCGATGGAGACCCGCGCGGCGGACTCGGCCTTGTCGGCGCCCTCAGGCACCTGCAGGGCGGGCAGCTTGAAGACGGGCTTGTTGTCCGGATGGAGGACGGCGAGCCGCGCGGCCAGGTCCCGTGCAACGCCAACGATCGAGAGCGCATCCGGCCGGTTCGGCGTGATGGATATCTCCACCACCGCGTCATATGGTTCGCCGACCGGCAGGTCGTCCGGCAGGAGCCAGATCCCCGCCCCTTCCTCGGAGACACCGAGTTCCTTCTGGCTGCAGAGCATTCCGTCGCCCGAAATCCCCATGATCTTGCGCGGCTTGAGTTCGAATCCGCCCGGGAACTTCATCCCGAAATGGGCGACCGGCACTTTGTGTCCCACCTCGATGTTCCAGGCGCCGCAGACGATGCGCAGGGGCTTCGGCCCGTCCGCCTGCACTGTACAGACGCGGATCTTGTCCGCCCCCTCGATCGGGTCTATCGCCAGAATTTCCCCGGTCACCAGCTTCCCGGAGAGCATCCCCAGGTCGAGGACCTCCTCCACTTCGAGCCCACAATCGGTCAGGGCATCAATGATCGTCTGCGCGGGCAGATCGGTCTGGAGGTAGTTCTTCAGCCAACGAATGGAAAAGCGCATCGGTTGCTTTCGCCCCTGGGGTGATGGTGTTGTCTATGCACTGCCGGCTACTCGATGGGGAGGATGGTGCGGGGCAGCTCGCGTGCCCGCTGTATGCCCTCCTCGCGCTCCTGCTGCGATCGTTCCGCCCGCTCGAACTCATCCTCCTCCGCGGCCGGTGCGGGCGGCTCAACCGCCATGACCGGCTCCTCTGCGGACAGTTCCTCCTGTTGCGAGGTGGCCAGCCGGTAAATCGCCCCGGCAAACAGGAGCAGCACCACCACGGCCAGGACGGCAAGGGCGGCCTTCATCCCTGGAACTGCCGGAGGAACCGCAGGTCGTTCTCGAACAGCAGCCTCAAGTCCGGAATCCCGAACTTGATGCATGTCATCCTGTCTATACCAAGGCCGAAGGCGAAGCCGCTGTAGCGTTCCGGGTCAATGCCGCCGTTGCGCAGCACCGCCGGGTGGATCATGCCGCAGCCCAGAACCTCCATCCAGCCCCCCCGTGCCTCGAACCAGATGTCCACTTCGGCGCTTGGCTCCGTGAAGGGGAAGAACGAGGGGCGGAAGCGCGTCCTGACGTCCGGCCCGTAAAGCGCCCGCAGGAACTCGTGCAGAACGCCCTTCAGGTGCCCCATCGAAATTGCCTCGTCCACCAGGAAGCCCTCCATCTGATGGAACATGGGGGAGTGCGTCGCGTCGCTGTCGTGGCGGTAGACCTTGCCGGTCGTAATGACCGCCAAGGGTGGCTTCGCCGCCAGCATGGAGCGCAGCTGCGTGGGAGAGGTGTGGGTACGCAGGACGTGGCCACGTTCGGTATAGAAGGTATCCTGCATGTCGCGCGCCGGGTGATCCTCCGGCATGTTGAGCGCATCGAAGTTCAGCCACTCGGTTTCCACCTCCGGGCCGGACTCGAGCCGGAAGCCCATGGAGCGGAAAATCTCCTCAATCTCGCGCGTGACCCGTGTCACTGGGTGAAGTCCGCCGCGCGCCGGCCGGATGCCCGGCAGCGTCACGTCCACCGCCTCCTCGGCGATGCGGGACTCGAGCTCGCGCACCTCCAGTTCGGCGGTGCGTTTCTCGAGCAGCGCGGTGATTTCGGTCCGCTGGGTGTTGAGGAGCTTCCCGGCCACGGGGCGCTCCTCGCCGGAGAGCTTTCCGAGCCGCTGATTCAGCTTGGTGATCCTGCCCTTCTTGCCGAGGAACTGAACGCGAAGCTGCTCAATGGCCTTTCGGTCCGCGGCGGCGGAGATGGCCTTCCGCGCCTCGGGGACGACGGCGTTGAGGTCGGCAATCAAGCTGGCGAGTGCTTCGGAATACTCGCCCGTCTGGAGGTCGGAGCCTGAGAAGATGTCGCTCATGGATGGGCCTGGTGGCGTGTGAACTCCCCTGAAAAAGTGGGTTGACCATGCGCGGAGCAGGGTCCAAGGCAGGCGCCGGGACGGTCAAAGGAAAAGCGCCCGGGTGGCGCGCCTGGCATGCGCCCTGCCGGCGGCATCCGTTGGGGCCGGCGGATGGACTTCCCTGGGCCCCGGGCAGTACCCTACCCCCGCACCTGTCCCTCTCCGAAGACGACCCACTTGGCCGTGGTCAGCTCGCGCAGTCCCATGGGTCCGCGGGCGTGGAGCTTGTCCGTGGAGATGCCGATCTCCGCGCCCAGGCCGTATTCGCCCCCATCGCTGAACCTCGTTGAGCAGTTGATGTGCACGCACGCCGAGTCCACCGCCTGCAGGAACCGCATCGCCCGGCCATGGTCGCGCGTCAGGATGGATTCGGTGTGGTGGCTGCCATGGGTGTTGATGAACTCCACCGCCTCCTCGAAGGAATCCACCACGCGGACGGCCAGGATCAGGTCCAGGTATTCCGCGTCCCAGTCCTCCTCCGTGGCGGGGCTCGAGCCGGGCAGGTGCGGGCGGGAGCGCTCGCACGCGCGGAGCTCCACCCCCCGTTCGGTAAGCTCCCTGCCAACCCGCGGCAGGAACTCCTCTGCCATGGCCGCATGGACCAGCAGCGTCTCCGCCGCGTTACAGACGCCCGGGCGCTGGGTCTTCGAGTTGACTGTGATCGCCAGCGCCTCTTCCAGGTCCGCCCCCTCGTCCACATACACCGTGCAGTTGCCATCAAGGTGCTTGATAACGGGGATGACCGATTCCTCCGTGATGCGGCGGATGAGGGACTTGCCGCCCCGCGGGATGATGATGTCTATACATTCCGACAGCTTGAGCATGGCGCCCACGGCCGCGCGGTCCGTCGTCGGGACGAGCTGGATGGCCCCCTCCGGAATGCCGGCACCGGAGGCCGCCTCCGTCATGATCCGAGCAATGACCGAATTCGAATGAAACGCCTCGCTTCCACCGCGCAGGATCACGGCGTTGCCGCTCTTGAGGCAGAGCGCCCCCGCATCCGCGGTCACGTTGGGCCGTGATTCGTAGATGATGCCGATGACGCCGACGGGGGCGCGCATCTGGCCGATGCGGAGTCCATTGGGCCGGACGCGCAAGTTTTCGATCTCCCCGGCGGGGTCGGGCAGGGCGGCAATCTCGCGCAGGGCCTTCGCCATGGCGGCGATCCGCGCGCCGGTCAGCCGGAGCCGGTCAATCATGGCGCTGGTGAGGCCGTTCTCTTCGGCGCGGTCGAGGTCCTTCTTGTTCTCCGCCTGAATGAGGTCTTTCCGGGCCTCGAAGGCGTCCGCCATGGCCTCCAGCGCGTGGTTCTTGACATCGGGGCGGAGCGTGGCCAGCCGCCTGCTGGCGTGGCGGGCCTGCTTTCCCAGCTTTTCCATCATTTCGTTGATTGTGGCTTCGGCGGCAGCGCTCATGCCTTTGTGGTCTCCTTTTGCGTTTATTGCCGGGGCGATGATTCGCGGGCCGCCGCTGCAGGCAAGGGAGAAGCTCGGGAATGGAGGTTCGGGCCCGATCCGCCTTGCGTTGTTGCAACCGGTTGCGGCCAGCTTGGTCCAAAAGCAGGGGCACGGCTGCCCCGCCCACCCCTCCGGAGATAAGCGCCCGCCCATGCCAGCCTCCCGGAAAACCCGTCCAATCGTCCGCCACGACATGACGGAACTGCTCGGCGCGAACCTGCGCGACCGCCGCGAGGTCCGCCGCCTGTGGGACGAAACCCATGTCGCAGCGGCCCTTCAGGGAATCGTCAACCGCGATGCACCCCGCCTGCTCCTCCGTTACAACGCCGCACCGGACGATTTCTGGTTCGGGCGCATGACCGGGCCGGGAGGGTGGCTCCACGGCCGGATCATCGAGCAGACGGACGGCCTGGAGGACCTCCTTAACCGGTTTCGCAACAGCGTCCGTGGCCTCGTCGTTTACGACGAGCGCGTCCCCGCCACGTCCAACCTGGCGTCCACCATCGCCGGTGTGGAAGGGCTGCTTCCTGTCCGGCACGACGATTCGCCCGGCTCGCTGCACAGCCTGCTCACCGGTCCCCGCTTCGGCCTGAAAGCGCAGGTGTCCCTCCTCGGGCCGGACGGAGGTCCGCTCTTCACCGGCAAAGGCACCATCCCCGGCACAAGCCTCCCCTCCACCGGCAGCGCCAAGAACGATTGCTACCGGTGGCTGATCGCCCACTACGTCCGGACCGGCCGCGTCAACCCCCGCACGATGGGCTACTATCTGGACGCCTTCTGGCTCCGTTGCGGCTACGCGGGACGGCCTCAGAATCACACGCTCACGAATCACGACTACATCATCGCCAATCAGGGGATCCTCTTCGACCTCGACGTCTGGGAGGACGAAACGCCGGTGGATGACACCCGGCAGGCACCCGGCACGGACCTCGAGACCCTCCAACTGCTCCTGAGCGCCGCGAATGACCAGCTCGCCAACAAGGAAATGATCCACATGGCGGGGTTCGTGCCCTGGCGGTACAAGTACACCGATGTTTCCGAAGCAGACTGGGACGCCGGGGGCCAGCACGGCGCTGTCGCAACGGAATGGAAGAACGTGGAGGTGGCCTCAGCATGGAACGCCTACCTCGACGCTGATGCCCTGGATTACTCCTCCCTTGTCAATGCTTCCTTCTACCGGCATCTCCCCCTGCCGGACCGCATTCCCCAGAACCCGCGCGTCACGGAGGAGGAATTGCGCGAGCGCGGCGTGCTGGACGAGGAAGGCAACGTCGTCCCTCGGCCCTACTACTGCCACTACGTCGGGGACTACGATGCCGCAGCCTGGCTCTACTGGAACGCGGAGGAGTACTTCACGGACGAGACGCGCGGTACCGTCCCGCTCAACTGGGCCTTCAACCCCAATCTGGCGCAGCGCTTCCCCTTGGGGATGCTCTGGACGCGCGAGCAGCGCACCGCCAACGACTACTTCGTGGCGGGCGACTCCGGCGCCGGATACGTCAACCCCCACCTCCTCTCGGAACCGCGGCCCTACTCCGGGCTGCCTTCCGGGATGCCTGTCTGGGAGAAGCACTGCCGGCGCTTCTTCGAGCAGTGGGACCTGGACGTGGTGGGGTTCGTGATAGACGGATTCTCACCGAACATGCAGCGGGAGGGCTGGGAAGCCTACGCGCGCTTCTCGCCCGGAGGAATCGTCTTGATGCACAGCGACAGTCCACGCGGCGTTTTCAAGGGTATGCCCTACCTTCGCATCGAGGGCGACCTGCCCCGCGAGGAGGCGAAGCGCGCGGTGGAGGTCATGCGCAGGAAGTTCACCGAAGGCCGGCTCGGCTTTCACTGCTTCCGGTCGGTGCTGATGCCCACGCGCTGGTACAAGGAAATCGAAGAGGAGCTGGACCGCCAGGGCCGCAAAGGGGCGATGGTGCTCGACATGCGAACGCTGCTCTGGCTGACTAAACGCGAGTACGAGCGGGGCCGCAGCCAGCATCCGGCCAGTGCTCCCGCCCCGAAGGAGTAGCATCGTGAAGCGTTTTTTCGCCGTCCTTGCAGTCATCATCGTGGCCACTTGGGCCGTGGCGCTCGTCTGGACTCCGGAGGAGCCCTACCCAGAGCGCACGACTCTCTTTTGGTCCACCGACCCCAACCCCGCCCGCGCCGCACAGCTCGCCCCCTTCATGGCGATGAACCCGGACCTGGCCGTCGTCGTGGAGCCCAACACCTTCGACCGCACCATCGTGCAGTGCTCCACCGGCATCGGCCCGGACCTGATCGAGACCTATTCGCTATCTGACATGGTCGCCTACGCCGAAGCGGGAATCCTGCTCGACCTGACACCCTACGCCGAGGAGTACGGCTTCTCCCCTGACACCACCTACCCTGGCGTTTACGGCAGCATCACCTACGACGGCCGGCAATACCGCTACCCGGCCAACGTCTCCTCCAGCGTCCTCCTCT
>SLOM01000042.1 GCA_007132505.1 Candidatus Sumerlaeota bacterium | reverse complement strand
GCGTCCGATCCGAATGTCCAGGTGTGCATCAGCACGTTGCCGGGGCCCGCGGAGGGCACGACGGAGCCAACCTCGTCCTTGGTCTGGAGGAATCCGAAGACATTGTTGGCGTCCTGGGTGATCTGGAACCCTGTTCCGGCCACCTGTGTGCCGGTAAGGCCCGGAAGGGCCGTGGTCGGAATGATCTGGGCGAACTCCCACCCGTCCAGCAGGTCGGGTCCGGGTTCGAAGTCGTACTCCACCCCAGCGTCGCCGACGGTAATTGTCCCGCCTTGGGCGTTGGGCCGTGCATCAGCCGGCGCAGCCCCACCCGGGACGACGGAGGAACCAGCGGCGTTCGAGACGCCAACGAGGCCTGTCCGCCCGTCGGTGTCGAAGACGTTACGGAACTCCAGCCCAATCTGCTGACCCGGTTGAGCCGCGGCGGAGAGGGGCACGTTGATCGTGGCAATGTGCACTTGTTCCTGGGAGTTGAAATGGACACTCGCCCCCGAGGAGTAAAGCACCGCCCGGTACTCCAAGCCCGCCGTTGTGGTCAGGGAGTTGTCGAGGTAGGTGTAGCCGTTACCCAGTGCCGGAGCCTTTTGGCCCGTGATGTTGCTGCTCGCGAGCTGGCCTGAGTTGCTGAGGACCACCGTGAAGTTGTAGGCTGCCGTGTCCGCCGGCCCTCCGGAGAGCAGGACTCTCACGGGTACGGTCTCGCCGGGAGCGCCGGTGGTGGATTCGATGGAGAAGGTGGGCCCATCCGCCGCTGCAGTGCCTGACATCAGCACCGTGGCGAGGGCTACGGCCCCAGCGATAAGTCCGGCCTTGGCCGTCTGCCGTGTGAACATGCTCGTAACTCCCTCTGGCACGTGAGTTTCTCCCACGATTAGTAAGCAGGGTGCTCCTGTTTTGCTGCGGTGTCAACGAGTTCGTCTCGTGCGGGGGGTGAAAACCTTCACCGGCGCCTTCCGGGCATGTCAACCCATCAGCAGGAGAACGTCGTCAAGCCGAGGCCGGTTGACCGCGGCCCGTGTTGCCCGCCGGACCACCGGCTTCGCGCAGAAGGCAACCCCGAGGCCGGCCGCCCCGAGCATCTCCAAGTCGTTCGCCCCGTCCCCGACGGCCACCGCCTCGTGCGGGCCGCATCCGGCCTGCTGGCAGAGCTCCAGCAGCGTCCGCCGTTTGACCGCCGAGTCCACGATCTCGCCCGTTACACGCCCGGTCAGCCGGCCATCCTTGATCTCGAGCGTATTCGCCACGGCGTGCTCGATCGCGAGGTCCCGCGTGAAGGGAACGGTGATGGGCTCAAAACCTCCGGAGACGACCGCCGTGAGCACACCCCGCCCCCGGAGTTCCGCCAGCAGTTCCGCCGCGCCCGGATTGGCGCGCACACGGTCCCGCCGCACTGTCTCGAGAATCTCCGCCGGCTGCCCGGCCAGGTGGCGCACCCGCTCCCGCAGCGCCCCGGCGAAATCCAGCCTGCCCTCCATGGCTTCGGCCGTCACCCGGGCCACCTCCTCCCGGACGCCCGCAAAGTCAGCCAGCTCCTCGATCACCTCCTGGCCGATGAGCGTTGAGTCCATGTCCATGACGAGGACTTTGTACTCTGGGGGCTCCACCTCACCGGGAAACAGGGCATAGGAGAGTGCGTGTTCCTCAGCCAGTGCCCGGAGCCGGGCCGCAAAGTCTTCCGCCGGGAAGTCCGGCTCGTGGGTCACGCAGACCCGGGCGCTCCGACCAGGTACCAGTTCCCGCACCGACGTGCCCGCAAGGTGCCCCTCCAACAGCGACACCCCCGCGGCCACATGCCGCTGCTCCAGATTTCCCGCCAGAATGAACGAGAAGAAGGGCTGCCGCAGGTAAAGGCGTTCGAGACTCCCCGATTCCATTCGGTCCCCTGCCCGGGATCAGTTTGTGCCCGTGGCCAGCGCGCGGTTGCGTTCCACGAACGCAAGGAACTCCCGCACCTGGTTCTCGAGCCGCTCGTGGTACTGACCGTCGTTCAGCGTCCCGTCCTCGGAGAGCAGTTTTCCGACACCCGGGATCCAGACGCGTTCCGGCAGGTTGTAGGCGCTCCGGTAGCCGAAGACCATCTGGAGCTGCTCGACCGCCCGCAGGCCACCCCACTGTCCCGCCGCAATGCCCGTGTACGCCACGCAACGGTGTTCGAAGCTCTCCGGGAACTTCAGCATGTCCACGAAGTACTTCAGCACGCCCGGGAAGGAGCCGTTGTACTCCGGGACCACCACATGGAGCCCGTCCGCCGCGAGGACCCGCTCCTGGTAGGGAGTAAAGGCGGCCGGCTTCTCCTTGTAGGCATCGGGCCGGAATACCTCGCGCGGAAGCTCCGCCAGGTCGAGGATCTGAACGTCTTCTCCGAAGCTTCGGTAGATGCCGGCAAGGATGTGCGCGACCTTCAGGCTGTTGGAGCCGGCGCGGTTCGTACCTGCAATGACTTCAATCATTTTTAGGAAAAAGCCTTTCCGACAGGATGTTGGACGCAAGCAGTCCGCCGAGTCATATGGCAAGGATGGAGCCAGACGCCTCCCGGGGCAAGCCGGTCAGGACGTTCAACCGCCGCCGGCCAGCTCCCGGCCCCGCCGGCGCGCTGCCAGGACACACTCCTGTACCGCCCCGGCGAACCCCCTCTCCTCGAGCGCCGCCAGCCCGGCCGCCGTGGTCCCCCCGGGCGAGGTCACCGCCCGCCGCAGCTCGGCGGGGGACTTGTCCGACTCGGCTGCCAGACGGGCCGCCCCGCTCACCGTCTGCAGGGCCAGCTCAGCCGCATCCTCCGGCGAAAAACCGGCCGCCTCCGCCCCCGCCGTCAGCGCCTCAATGAAAGCGAACAGGTACGCCGGGCCGCTGCCCGAGACCGCCGTGACGCCATCCATCAATTCCTCGGGGAAGACCAGCACCCTGCCCACCGATTCGAAGATGGACCGCGCCGCGGCAACGTCCTCCTCGCGGGCGTGCCGGCCTGCGCACAGGCCCGTCATGCCGTGCCCCACGAGCGCCGGTGTGTTCGGCATCACACGCACGACGCAGGGCTTCACGTTCCCGGAATGGGCCAGCCGCTCCTCGAAAAACCGCGCCGGAAGGCCCGCGCAGATGGACACGAACAACTGCCCCCCGCGTCCCAGCGCCGCCACCTCCACCAACACATCCGCCGCGACCTGTGGCTTGACCGCCACCACCACGAGGTCCGCCTTCTCCACGACCTCCCGGTTGGAGGAGGTTACGGCTACTCCCGGGTCGCGCGCCAGCAGCTCACGCCGGCCCTCCGCGAGGTCCGAGACGATGACCTGCTCCGGCCTGAAGACACCCCGCGCCACCGCGCCCCGCAGGATTGCCTCCGCCATGTTGCCCCCCCCGAGGAAACCGATCGTGCGGCCCGCGAAATGGTCACTCATGCTGGGAAGGGCTCCTCTTCGCGCTGCGCGAGGTATTCGTGGATGATGGGGCGGAAGGCCTCCACCGCCTCCTGGTATTGCGCCACGGTCCCGCACTGCATCAGCCGCGTCTTCAGCTCCCGGGCATGTGGGAAGGCCTTCATGTAGCACACCACGTGCTTGCGGAACTCGCGCAGGCCGAGTTCCTCGCCCCTGCGCAGGGCCATCATCTCCGCATGGCGGAGCATCGTATCGAGGCGCTCGTCCACCGTGGGCGGAGCCGGATCAGGCCGGCCGGAGAGCCGGGCCACAATCGCGCCGAGCAACCATGGATTGCCCATCGCCGCGCGCCCCACCATGATGCCGTCCGCGCCGAAATCGCGAATCATCCTTTCGGCGTCATCCGCCGACCGCACATCGCCGTTGCCGATCACCGGCAGGCGCACCTGCTCCCGGAGGGACCGAATGATCGGCCAGTCCGCGGTGCCCTTGAATCCCTGCTGGCGCGTGCGCGCATGGACGGCGACGGCGTCGAGCCCCTCCTCCTCCGCCAGCCTCGCCACCGTGAAGGCCTCCTCGCCGTACTTCTCCCAACCGGCGCGGAACTTCACCGTGAAGGGCACCGTGAGCGCCGCGCGCATCCGCCGGAAAATGCGCCGCACAAGGTCCGGCTGCGTCATCAGCGCACTTCCCCCGTTGGCCTTCACCACCTTGTTCACGGGGCAGCCCATGTTGAGGTCCACGATCGTGGCGCCGGCCTGCTCAAGCCGGCGGGCCGTCTCGGACAGGTTCTCCGGGTCCGCGCCGAAGACCTGCGCACAGACGGGTCCCGGCTCCAGGAACATGTCCAGGATGCCCCAGGACTTGTCCCGCCCCGAGCGCATCATGGCCTCGCAACTGACCATCTGCGTATAGACGAGCGGGCAGCCCTCCTCGCGCGCCAGCATCCGCCACGGCCGGTCGCTGATGCCGCACATCGGAGCAGGAAACACCGGAGGCCAGTACGAATGCCCCCCGATCCGCAGCGGCGGAACGGCGGCAGCGGCACCAGTGGCGGTCTTGACTGTCTCCCGGGTCTCCATCACACCTTCGCCATGGGCAGTGGACTGGCCGGAGCTGCGCCCCGGCGGCGGCTCAAGTTCCCCACCCGCACCGGCCCATGCAAGCCGCAAGTACCCCCAGGAGCCCCTCCGCCGCAGGTGAACCACCACCGGCAGCCGGGGGTGCCCGTTCCCGGAAACCGTGACGTGCCGGCGCAAGGAAATGCATCCCAGGCTTCACGCAACGCCGCCACGCCGCGACGAAACAGGCTGCGGGCCGGGGGAAATCGTCAGGCCGTTTCCGTGGTTCTTCAGGTCGCAGCCCGGCACTTCTTTCCAAAGACCCCGGCAGGAACCGCACTCACCCGCGGTGCGATGTCGCTGGAGCCACCCACCGGTCTATCGAAAAGCCTGAGTTCAGCTGCGGGGGGAATCGCTTGCCGCCTTCGTGCGCCTCTCAAGCCTGCACCCTTGGGCGGATTTTGTGGAGAAGATGACCTCCAGGACGGCACCCAACACAATTCCTGCGAGCCCAAGGAACGGAAGCAACCCGATGGCTGATGGCCCGGCCGCTGCCACCGGCAACGTCAGTGCCGCAGCGGGAATCATGTAGAGCAGGGGTTTTCTTCGCAGGGATGTATCAGGATAGAATATGGCAGAGAATACGCCGGATAGACATCCCAGAAAGAGACCGAAGAGCAGCCCAAGGTGTATGGCCTCCTCCAGGAAAAGGCGATTATATTGAAATAGAGAAAGAACCATGCTGTCCGCGTGGGGATCCGGCCAGGCCCTCCACGCAATGAGCGAGACGAATATGCCCCAGATGCCTCCAATCAAAAGGGCGCCAAACAGAACAAACGCCCTTCGAGCCGGACGCGCCCAGCGCGTGGTTCTGGGTCCCTGATGCGGATTTTGCGGTCCTCCGGGACGGAGACGCTCATACTCTCTCGATACCAGCTTCACCAGCCAAATCGCGACGAACGAAAGGTATGCAACCAGGCAGGTCCAGAACAGTATCGCAAAAGCCACGAGTATCGGATACACCTCCTGGGCTGCTTGCTCCTCGGAGCGTCGGACCCACTGATCGTAGGACCAAGTGTAATACACGTAGTACGCGCCAATCCATATCAGAACACCCCAGGCTCCAACATGCACCAGGAGCCAGGAAACGAACCTGAAGGCTGGATTGCTCATGGGGTTAACCATAAACAGTCACTCCCTAGGGAGAGGGGAGGAATCCGTGAGTCGCTCCCCAGAACCACACCACGGTGCTGCTCTGGCAGAGCACGGTGGGAGTCAAGCGCATCATGCCCGGCGCGTCTCTCTTTCGAGGGGATTCCGCTTCCGTCTACGTGGTTGGCCAAATCTCAACACGAACCATGTTCTCATCAATTGGCGTGATGCGCAGATTCCACACTTCTGAGTACGGGTTATGGTTCCTTAATGCCACACGAACTCCCTCCTCTGCCAACGGAGTGATGCTTCCCACTGAAGAGTCTGGAAGAATGGCTCGTGTGCGCTCCGCCAGATGGATTCGAATCGCTTCCAGATTCTTCTCAGAGGCCAACCCAGAGTCAGCATCCACCAACTCGACATCAACAATGATCGGACCTGTAAACCTCCAGATGTAATACACTTCTCTGGGGAAAGCAACCAGGCACAGCAGAACCAAAAGAATAAGACAGACTAGAGCGGAAGAGAAAACCAGCCTCGGGGTGCTCATATTTGTTCCATTCGAAAGACCTGGTGGTCAGGAGTCTTGCGGGACAAGTTTGTGAGCGGCGTTGTGAGCCGGGTAATACGCCAGTGGGGAGAGTGACGCACCCAAGTGCGTGCGGCCGAATCGGTCACGCCGGGAGCGAGGCTGTTGCGCTCTGTCGTCATGGAATTCGAGAACCTGATGTCGTCTACCCGGAAGCCGCGACCCGGGAACCACACCACGGTACTGCTCTGGCAGTGCACGGTGGAAGTCAAGCGCATTCTGTTCCCCTTGCCTTTCTGATGGGCGTAACGGCTGTCCTCCGTTGTTCCGGCATGGGCCACGCCCCGCCTGCAATTCGATGCCCGGCGGTGCCAGAGCGGGATGGTTGCATTAAGGCTTGCCATGCTGTCAGAATCCCCGGTCTCAGCTCGTTGGTGGGGAATAATCACCGAACAACGATTTCAGCTTCTCTATATCCCTCTTCGAATGCGCGTCCAGCAGGACCGAAACCAGTCCCGTTTCGGTGTCGGTCCTTATCCCAAACAAGAAAAACACCAGCCGGCGCTGCGCGGTGATGGGGCCATCTTCCGGACGCATATAGAACCATCCTCGCCCGGCGTAGACGGGCTTTCTTACTCCGGCAGGTCTCCCACACACCAGGAGCAGTCCGAGCACAGCAATGCACACCTTATCCTTGGCAAGTACGCGGATACGCCTCAGCATTGGCAATCCAACGGGAATACCAATCAAAGTCACAAAAAGTAGGAAAGCGAGAACGAAGACACCGACAAGAAGCCACCCAGCCCCCATGCTCATCCGAAATCCCTCTGCAAGCACTATGGCCCACATTACAAGGAGGCTGCCAAAGTAATAGAACGACCCGAGGCAAAGAGCCAGATAGAACAAGCGGTAAGGCCAGGTCGGCTTGCAGATCAGTTCCATCGGCGGGCTACTCAACGGGAGACACCGCATGAGTGATCCTCACCGGCCGTACCGAGTGCTTTGCCTGTCGCGGAGTGAGGAGATCCGATTCGGAGCCATTCGGACTGTCTGGCATCGTTTCCAGCGCCTGCCCAACCGAGGGCCCCGCATCCCCGGAGCCAGACGGCGATACGGCTCCGGCAGGGCAAAGGAGAGGTCGAGCGGAGTATGTCGGGGGCGATGTCTTGCTCGACATGGCGCACTCGGCAGAGTACGGATCTGCGTTCACGTGGGGTGCGTGCCTTCTTCTTGCCCGGGTTCGGATTCCACTGTTCACAACCAGTCCTACTCACGGGAGGTACCTCTCGGTGTAAGAATCGGTACCGTCAAAGCGATGCCTGGCGAAGCCTTCTGCAAGACCCAGGTTGCTGCCCCAGACCAGCCAATGCTTTCGCTCCTCAACAAGCTCCTGGTTCCAGTTTGGATATCTTCCCGCCAGGATGAGCAGCATAATGAGATATGCAAGGCCGGCAACAAGACCCAAGTAGCTCATGTGCAGGGCGAAGGCGGACAAACGCTTCCGAAGAATAAGGATGGCGGCAATCAGCGAAATGGCGGAGAGCGGAAAAGGAAGCACCCAGCTTACAGCAATAGCCAGGACGAACAGACTCCATCCGAATAGCAGATCACTGCCGAGAGGGAGTCCGGCAAACCTGTCTCCTGCGCGCGTGGAGGGCTTCATGAGAATTGGCTCCCATGCGGGATGAACGGTAGCGGAGGGTGGAACCAATCTGCCATCGCATGGCAGGCTGAAGCACCCCGCGAACCATACCCTGGTACTGCTCTGGCATGGCACAGTGGAACCCATGCGCGCCATAGCCCTGGAGGGTCAGATCGGTCTCTCATCTCAGGTCTTTGCCTGCCGGGGTTCCGGGGTCACTCTTGATCGCGGCTTCCGGGCCCTGCCACAGAGAATCCGCCGCGCAGAACGATTCGC
>SLOM01000070.1 GCA_007132505.1 Candidatus Sumerlaeota bacterium | reverse complement strand
CTCCGGTTTCCCATGAGCGACGAGCAGTACTTCGGCAGGGTCCGCTCGCTCCTGACGTCGGGGGAGTGGGGTGTCTATCTCGAGCCGGAGGATGGGTTTATCCTGCTGCGCAAGGGGCACCCGACGGACTATAATGAGGAGGCCCGGCGCGGCATTATCCTGGAGCGATACCGGCCCCAGCGGTACGGGGCGTGATCAGCCGGAGCGTGCGGCGCCGTCAGTGCTTCGTGGCACTGATGAGCTGCCTGCCGCCCACCTCATGAAGCCGGGCAGCCGCAAAGCCCGCGTCCTCCAGCCAGGTCCTGTACTGCTCCATGGTCCACGTGCCACCGGACTCCGTATTGACAAGCATATTGACCGCAAAAACCGCCGCGCGGGCAGAGGTGCCGCGAATGAAGTCGTTTATGACGAGCCTGCCTCCGGGGCGGAGGACCTCCGCGGCATTGCGGAAGAGCCGCCTGTTCTCCACCTCCCCGTAGATATGGCAGACGTTGCCAAGATAGACGATGTCGAACGGGCCGGGCGGCAGTCCTTCGTTGAAGTCGCCCTTCACCATGTCTATCGGAAGCCCGGGTTCGAGGTGGGGCTTCATCACGTCAATGACGCCGGGCAGGTCGAGGACAGTCACCTCGGCTCCCTGCCTTGCGAAGGCGTTGGCGATGGTCAGCGGTCCACCACCCACGTCGAGCACCCGGGCCTGTGCGGGCAGGCCCTGCAGGCAATGCTCTGCGATGACGCCGGCTCCTTCGGCTGCGTAATGGCTCATTGCGGCCAGGAAATCCGTGGATTCATCCGGGTGAGCCTCGCGATCCGGGCGCTGGCCCGTTCGCATGATTTCGGGCAATTCCAGCCATCTGGAAATCAGATTGTAGGTATGCATGAACGAAAGGCCCGTGTGGTTTTCACTGTCCGGGTCGTAAAGCATCGCTCGTGCCTCGCGTGTGAGCGAGACACTGCCGCCTGCATGTTCGAGATAACCGAGGGCAACGAGCGCCTCCGTCACGGTCCAGAGAGCCCGCATGTCACACCCGGTGCGGGAGGCCAGCTCGTCCAGGGGGAGAGGCTTTTCCTTCAGGGCCTCGAACAGGCCGGTCCTGACGGCAGCTCCGGCGATCAGCAGCTCCTGCGGCATGCTCATGGCGCTTGGGTCGGGCATTTCGAGACTCCTTGCTGTGATGTGGGGTTCCGGCGGGGGAATTATGGGAATTCGGTCAGCCGGTCCGCTTCATGACGTAGAAAACGTAGGCGTAGCAGCTCGCGTACTTCCTGTGCATGTTGATTTCTGTTTGAAGAACATCCAGCACACTCTCTGCATCTGCATCACCCCGGTGTTTATCCCGCATTTGGGTGATGGTCTTTTCGAGTGGTGTGTAATAATCCGTCCACCACGACTCGTCCGGCAGCTCGAATTGACCGGTCAATTCGTATCCTGCCGACTGGATGAGCGGAAGATTATCCTCGGCCAACTGCATGTCAGGGCACTCTTCCTTCAGGTATTCCACCAACTCGGCGGGCGGATTTCGGACAAGCCAGACGATTTCACTGAGGATGAGGCTTCCACCCGGCCGGAGCAACCGGCGCCAGTCCTTGAGGGCATTCTCGAATCCCATCTGGTAAGCGGCCCCTTCGGACCATATAAGGTCGAAGCTCCCCCGGGGGAAATCCAGTTCCGCCATGTCCTTGCAGAGGGTCCGGATTCTGTTGGCGAGTCCTTTCGCTGCAGCATTCTCCGAGAGCTTGTCCAGGAAGGGGGCGTGATTGTCCACTGCAGTTATCTGGCCCGGCGTGAGGGCGGCGAGGTCAAGTGTCTGCGCCCCCGTGCCACACCCCAGGTCGAGGATTTCCGGACTTGCCGGAAGTCCCGGGACCATCCGAAGGGCGCGGGCGGTTGATTGCCGGTCGCCGGGTCCCTGGCGCGGTAATTCTTCGTATATCTTGAGCATCAGGCTGTGCATGACTGGTGCCTCCTGCGGGCGTGACCCGCCCGGATTGACCCGGCTAACCCGTGCGCTCCGGCCGGATCAGGGCGGTGCGGTCGAGGCCGCACATGCGGCGCCGGATCAGTTCCGCCGCCTGGTTGACCGACCATTCCCGCACAGCGATGCGGTCTCCGCTGAACTGAGAGTGGTTGGCCTCGGTGCCATCCTCTCCGGCCGTGCCGATCCAGACCGTTCCGACCGGCTTTTCCTTGGTGCCGCCGGAGGGCCCGGCAACGCCGGAGACGGAGACCGCCCAGTCCGCCGCTGCGATGTCACGGGCGCGCTCGGCCATGGAGCGCACGGCGGCCTCGCTGACGGCGCCTTGGGTGGCAAGGATCTCCTCCGGCACGCCGAGGTCACGGGCCTTGGCGGCGTTGGAGTAGGTCACCCACCCGGCGTGGAAGACCTCCGAGGAGCCCGGCACGTCCGTGACGGCACGGGCGATGGCGCCACCGGTGCAGGACTCGGCCAGGGCGATCGTCTGGCCGCGCGAGCGGAGAAGGTCCACCAGGGCGTGGGCTCCGTTGATGTCCTCGGGTCCCTCCGCGAAGAAAAGGTTGGCGCCAAGCCGGCGGACAACCTCCGCGCGGAGTTCCGCCACGCGCCCCTCCGCCTCTGCAGCGTCCACTCCCTCCGCGATCAGGCGGATGCGGATATGGCCACGGCGGGCGAGCAGGGTGAGTTCCACGCCCTCGCGCCCGGAGAACAGGTCCGCCAGCTGCTCGTTGATCAGCGATTCAGGGGTCATGGCGACGTGCAGAGTGTGGACGGTACGGACAGGACGATTGGGAAAGAGGTCGAGGATCACGTCCTCCAGGGCGGCATCGAGCATGGGCTGCCACTCTGGCGGCGGGCCGGGAAGCGCCACCAGTACCGGGTGGCCGTGCTCCGGCGGCAGCACGAAGCCGGGCGCGGTGCCCCAGTGGTTGAGCAGCGGGACACAGCCGGCCGGGAGCATGGCCTGTACGACGTTCCCTTCCGGCATTTCGATGCCGCGCCTTGCGAAGCGCTGGCGCATCATTTCTTCGGCGCGGTGGTTGAGTTCGAGCGGTCTGTCCCACAGGGATGCCAGAATGTCGCGGTTGACGTCGTCCACCGTGGGTCCGAGACCGCCGGTGACGACCAGCAGGTCGCAGGCGCGCATGGCGGTTTCGAGGGCCTTCTCGATGAGCAGGGGCTCGTCCGGGGCAGCGGAGTGGCCGGTCACGCGAAAGCCCTTCTCGAAGAGAATGCGGGAAAGCGTCTGGGCATTGGTGTCGGGGTAGAGTCCCTGCACGATCTCCGAGCCGGTGCTGAGGATGCGTGCGCGGGGAGCGGTGGTCATGGGATGGCTTCCTTGTTGTAGGTTGCGCCGGAGAGGAGGGGGCGCTCGGGCAGCGGGCTTGCTTCTCTCGTTGCCGTGGAGTGGAGAGCGGGCGCAATCTTTCGATTGATGCGTCCGGTGTCCGGTCCGGCACCAAGGGGGAATGCAGGTGGCAAAAGAGCAGAGGAAGCCCTACATGAGCACGGCGCGGGCGAGGCGCCTCTTCCGGATTATTTACCGGCGGACGCGGCTCTATCTGCCCCTGCTGGTGCTGCTGCTGGTGCTGATGGCGATGTTCCTGCCAATCCGGGCGGGTTGGCTGGGAACGCTGGCGGAACGGGAAATCCGCCGGCAGCTTGGCGTGGAGGCGGAGATCGGCCGCGTGGAGCTGACACTCGCGCGAGGGACGCTCGAAGCGCGCAACGTGAAGCTGATCGTGCCGGAGGAAGGCGCGGAGCCTCTGCGCGTGGAAAGGGTACGGCTCGAGGGGACGCTCACGGACCTTCTGGCGGGCGGTGGCGGGTGGCCCGCGAACGTGACCGTGGAGGGGCTCTCCGAAGCCCGGTTGGCCCGCGGGCCCGAGGGGAATTACGAACTGAAGACGCCGCTTACCGGCGTCCTGCGCGCCCGGGAGAAGGCACTGGCCGAGATGGCCAAGGAGGAGGACCGCGAACCCGACGAGGCGCGGCTTCCCGGCCGGCTCCCTGCCGTGCTGGTGCGGAACTTCTCGCTGCGTGTGGACTCGCCCTCGCCGGAATTGCCGGAGATGTTGCTGGCGGTGGACGAGTTGCGGGTGGAGGGCCGCGCAGGGGAAGGGTCGCCACTGCTGTTCACGGTCCGCGGGGTGGCCTCGGCGCGGGGCATCGAGAGCTTCCGCCTGACCGGGACGTTCCTGCCCGAGGACGAACGCCTCGCCGTGAGGGGCGACCTCAGCGGCGTGAGTGTGCCCTTCGCCATACCGGCGCTGGGGGACTTCGACTCCCGCGTGCGGGACATGCGGGTGGACTTCATGGCGCGGCGCGCCGGGGAGGGTGAGTTCGAGGGAGCGTTGGAGGTCTCCTCCCGCCACTTCGAGATCTCCCGGGTGAGGCTCGGAGGCGAGCGCTGGGAGGATGATTCGCTCTCCCTGAGGCTCGGTTTCCGCGCTGCTATGGAGGAGCCCCGCCTGACGGTCGAGCATTTGGCGCTCCGGGGCGACGAAGTGAACATTGCGGCGGACGGACATGCGGTGCTGGCAGAGGGACTGCCGGGTGCGGCGCGCGTCATCGTGAGCAAGCTCCCCTCCGGTGTCCTCGCGCTGGGACGCGGGGAACTGTCGGACCGCCTTGGGCTTCAAGTGGACGAGGCGACCGAGGAGGCGGCGCTCCGCCTGGAGCTGGAGGCCGAGGGACCGCTAGCCCGTCCGCTTGAGGTGGAGACGAGCGTGGTGCTTGCCGCGTCGAACTGGAGGCTGAGAGCAAGGGACATCGCGGAGCCGCTCCACGTGCGCGACCTGCGCCTGCACGCGGATCACGGTGTGGCAGAGCTGGATCGGCTCGAGGTGGAGCTGGGCGGACTGACCGCCACGGCCAGCGGCAGAATGCCGATCCTGGAGGAGGATGACGGCCGCGACCCGGGCCGGCTGACAGTCGAAGCCTCGGGCACGGCGGAATCGGCCTTCGAGCTGGCGTCCCGACTTGGCGCCGCACCGGCGGGAATCCGCGCATGGCGTGGGCCTCTGCTGGCGGAAGTGGCGGCACCAGTGCACGCACGCCGCAGGGCGGGAACCGCGGAATTGAACTGGGAGGTCGGCTGGGACGAGCTCCAGGCGAGGCTGAGCTGGAGCGAGGGCGAATTGCTGCTCGACCGGCTGCCGGAGCCGCTGACGCTGGACCCCGGCTCGCTGTCTTACGATGGCGGACACCTTGAGGTCCCACGCGCGGGAGTGCGGGTGGAGGGGCTGCAGGCACGCGGACGGGCAGAGCTGCGGGACTGGAAGCCGGGCATGCCGCCGGAGGAGGGGGTGCTGGTGGCCTCGTTCACCGCGAGTGGCGAGGTGCCGGCGCTCGTGCGGCTGCTGGAGCGCGAAATTGAGCTTCCGCCCGAATGGCCGGCGGGCGCACAGGGACGCTTCGACCTGGAGATGAAGCTGGACGGCGCACTGGCCAACCCGGCCGCGCTCGTGGAGGAGGCACGCCTGCGGTTGGAGGAGGGCAGCGGTGGCGTGCAGCTCCCTCACCGCCGCCTGGAGGTGGAGAACGTGATGCTCGAAGCTGTGGTCAACCGCGAGGAGGTGCAGCTCCGCCGCGCACGGTTCCGCCTGCTGGACGAGGAGCACCCCGCCTCCGACATGGAATTGCAGGGGCTGGTGACCAGCGAGGAGGCCCGAGCCACCGTGGAAGGCCGGACGCACCTGGAGATCATCTCCGTGCTGCTGCCCGACGACACCAGGGATATCTACATGCGGGGGGTCCTGCCGGCTTCGGGCTGGGTGAGCCTGACTCCGGTGGAGGAGCTGCCGGAGGGCAGCACGGTGCTGGAGCGGTGGGTCCGGCTGCTGGCCCAACCGGACCTGCACGTGGCCCGCGAGCAGGACAGGCGCGAGGAGACAGCGGCACTGCTGGACTTCGAGCTGCGCAACCGTCAGGAGGAGCCGGTGGAGATCTTCCCGCGGGACTTCCCGGTCCCGATCCGCAACGTCCGGGCGGACGTGCTGTTCACGCCCGAGGGCTTCCGGATCGAGCAGGGACTGGCGGACATCGGAAGCGCGGAGGACGCGGTGGTGGACCTGTTCGTCCGGATCGGGATTCCCACGGGGGTGTTCTTCGAGCTCGAAGCGGAGGAGCTGGACATCAACGAATGGCTGGAAGGCTGGGGCGAGCGCGAATGGGCAGTCCCCTCCCATCGGGTGCCGAGCCGGGAGGACAGGCCGGCGGAGTCGCGGCTTCTCGCGGAAATCGAGGGGGAAATCCGTGGCGGACGGACGCAGTTCCTTCAGTTCGCCAGCGAGGACGTGGAAGGCAACATGCGGGTGGAGCTTCACTCCGGTGGTCCGGCGCCACGCATGTGGCTGGAGCCGGTCCGCGCCACCCTTTACGGCGGCTCGGGCGAAGCGGACATTGAGTTCGAATTCCCCTCCGGTGGGACGCCCGTCATCGAGCTGACGGCGCACTTCGAGGAAGTGGACGTGAAGGGGTTCATGGACGACCTGCTGGAACGCGAGCAGGCGATGGATGGATTGCTGACCGGGCGGCTGGAGTTCGCCGCACAGCTGCTGGACTACCCGACTTACGAGGCCCGGGGAGAATACGATATCACCCAGTCCTCCATGGTCGGCAACGTCATCCTCCCTTACGCCCGCAACGTGCTTCAGCTGGCCTCCACGACCGGCGGTAAGGACACCGTGCTGCGGGGAACGGTGGAAGTCGGAAACGAGAGGGTGCGGCTGCCCGACCTGGAACTCATCAACCCGGCAGTGAACATGACGGCGGACGGGCATGTGGACTTCCAGGGCCGGCTGAGCTTCGAGGTCACCGCCAGCGTGATCTCCAAGCGGCTGCAGAACATCCCGGTGGTCAGTCTGGTCGGGGACCTGATCAACTTTGTCGGGAACGAAATTGTCACCTACCGCTTGCGTGGCACGGTGGAAAAACCGGAGTATTATCCGATCCCTACGGTGGTGGCGAGGCTCGAGCGCATCAGGGATCTGTTGCGGGAGACTCAGGACCGCGGCGAGAATGGAGCCTCTCCTGGCGAATAATCTCCCGGGTTCCCCATTTTATGGGCGATTGGCGCGAGCGCATCCGCAGGCGCACGGCGGACCGCAAGGCAAAGGAGCTCCAACGGACTCTGCGTGCACAGAGCAGGGAGGATGGGTCCGCCATCCTGCTGGCCACGGGCAAGGTCCTCGATTTCTGCTCCAACGACTACCTTGCGATGGCGGGCAACCGTGAGGTGTTACGCGCGGCCCGCACCGCCACGTTGCGTATCGGTGCCGGGGCACGCGCCTCCCGGCTTGTCACGGGCAACTATGATCTGATCGAGGAACTCGAAGCGGAGCTCGCCGATTTCAAGGGCACGGAGTCCGCCCTGGTGTTCCCCACGGGCTACCAGGCAAACCTCGGACTGCTGGGGTCGCTGTTGGAGTCTCGGGACGCGGTGTTCGTGGACCGGCTGGCGCATTCGTGCCTCGTGGACGGAATACGCCTGAGCGGTGCACGGCTCCGGGTGTTTCCGCACAATGACCTGACACGCCTGCGGGCACTCCTGGAGCGGAGCGCCGACGCACCCGCCCGGTGGATCGTCACAGAGGGCGTCTTCAGCATGGACGGGGACCTGGCACCGCTACCCGGGCTGCTGGAGCTGGCCGAAGAGCACGATGCGACGGTGATCCTGGACGACGCCCACGGCACCGGGGTGCTCGGAGCAAAGGGGCGCGGCGTCACCGAACACTACGGCATCGAGCCGGGCGAATGGCCCCGCCACCTGATCCTGACAGCGACGCTGGGCAAGGCGCTCGGCTCGCAGGGAGGGGTGGTGCTCGGGCCGAAGGAGCTCCGGTGCGAGCTGGTCAACGTGGCGCGTACATTTATCTATACAACCGGCCTCGCACCGGCCTGCGCGGCCGCGGCACTGGCGGCCCTGCGCGTCCTCAAGCGGGAACCCCGGCTGGTCCGTGCCCTGGAGGAGCGTACATCGCTGGTGCGTCTTTGCCTTGAGGAGAACGGAATCGCCCTTTCCACCGCCTCGCAGTCCCCCATCCTGCCGATCCTGCTGGGAGAGCCGGAGCGGGCGGTGGCCTGCTCGCGCCAACTGGAGCGCCAGGGAGTGCTGGCACTCCCCATCCGCCCGCCAACGGTCCCGCGGGGTACCTCGCGCATCCGGCTGACCGTGACGCTCAACCACGACGAGGCGGAGTGCCATCAGGCCTGCCACCGGGTCGCACGGGCCGTGGCCGCCGCCGCCAAGATGAAATCACCAAACACCATCCACGCGTTTCTCATCCCCACCAAGGAGACGATCTGATGGGCCTCTTCTCCCGCCTTTTCGGAAGAAAGGAACCCGAGGCACAACCCACGGCGGCACAGCCAGCCGGGGAGACCACACCCTCCTGGCAACAGGGCGGGGGCGTGCCGCAGGAACTCGCCGCCAGCGAGGTGCCCGAGTTGCTCAAGTCATCGGAACCGCCGGCCGTGCTCGACGTCCGAGACACGGAGGAGCGCGAGCGGGACGGCTGGATTCCCGGCAGCATACACATCCCCCTGACGGAGATTCAGGGGCGGACGGATGAACTCGATCCGCAGCGCCATCTGGTCGTCTATTCCAACACAGGCATGAGAAGTATGGAGGCGGGTACGTTTCTCCTTGAGCAGGGGTTCGTGGATGTCTCCAACCTGAACGGAGGGCTGCAGGCCTGGGCTGGGCCAGTGGAGAGAGTGGCAGGAGACGAATAGTCGAGAGGGACGGTAGCATGACAGGATTGGCTTCATGGCGGATTCTTGTTCCCGGGCTGCTGGTTCTGGCGGTTGGTCTGCTGGCCGCGGCTGAGTTCCTTCCGCACCGTGTCGCGGAACCTGCCGGGCAGGACGCAGAAACTGCCACCACCTCCACGGAATCGGACACGCCCCGTCAGACTGATCCCTTCGAGACGAGCCCGGCGGAGGCGCTGCGGCTTCTCCGGTCCGCTGAGCCGCCGGTCTTCCTGGACGTGCGGGAGCGCCATGAGCTGGTCCGGACCGGCACGCTGCCTGGCGCCGTTCACATTCCACTGGGGCAACTGGCCGGCCGGCTGGAGGAACTGGATCCGCGGGAGCCCGTGGTCGTCGTCTGCCGCAGCGGACGGCGGAGCCGCATCGCCGGCAATACGCTCCTGCGCGAAGGATTCCGCGAGGTGCATAACCTGAGCGGCGGCATCCTCCGCTGGGAAGGCCCGAGGGAGGAGATTGAGGAGTAGCAGCGAACAGCGGGCGGCGATGGCCCGTGCAGAAGAATGAGGGTGCTTTCCTGCTCGACGGCAGTGGCGGTTCGTGTTGGGGTTGGGGGGAGTTTTCCGGTCCCGCCGGGACGTCAAACGCGGCGGTCCCGTATCGAGTCTCCTTGCAAGGAGGAAAGCCGCATGAAAAGGCGATCACGACAGATGTTGCGAGGGCTCCTGCTGGGGAGCGCCCTGGTTGTCCCGGCGCTGATTCTGGCGGATGGGCGAATGCTGCCGGGAAGGGCGGTGGACCCACCCCGGGAGAACACAGGCACAGAAATCCGGGCCGTCCAGCGAACGGAATCCAACCCCTCGTTCGGGCAGAGTAACGAGATCGTGTACACGCGCAGGGATGGTTCGGTGGTGCGGCGCGGCGAGGACCGGACGTCGCCGGCCGTGGCGGAACTCGATGCGGGAGTGCGGCTGGAAGTGCTCGCGCGGGAGACCGGGCGGCTGCGCGTTCGGACAGCGGATGGGCGCGAGGGTTACATCTCGCCGCTCCATGTCACTTCCGATGCGCCTCGGCCGGAGCGGCAGCGCCGGGGCATCGTGCTGTCGGATGATCTGGGGCCGGGCGAGCGGGCCGACGTGACCGCCATCCGGGGGCTGAGCCCCGTCTCCGAGGAGTACGCGGCCGAGGCGGCCGTGCCCGAGGAGATCGTGGAGCAGGTCCGCCGGATGGAGCAGCGCGGCGAGGCGGTCACGAGCGATCGTGTTGCGGACTTCCTGAGTGAGGGAGGCATTGTGGCGCCATGAGATACCGTCTTCTTGCTATATTCCTCCTGATTGGCGGGGCAGTCCTGCTCGGCGCGGGAAGCTGCACCGCACGCCAGATATCGGACCTGACAGAGGCGGGCATGCGCGTGGCAGGCGAGGACCCCGAGCGTGCCGCACAGGCCGGCCGGGCCGCCGGGCAGCTTACCGGCGCCTTCGCCCCCATGCCCGTCGAGACCGAACGTGCCATCGGCGGCAGCATCGCCGTCCAGTCCCTCCACCAGCAGGGACAGCTCCATCCGAGCGAGGAGCTGCAGGAGTATGTGAACCTTGTCGGCAGGGCGGTGGCGGAGAACTCCCCGCGCGCCGGATTCCCCTTCGCCTTCGGCGTGGTGGACCGGGAGGACGTGAACGCGTGGGCCGCCCCCGGGGGGTACATTTTCGTGACCGCCGGGCTGTTGAGGGAAATGGAGAACGAGGCCCAGTTGGCTGGAGTGCTCGGCCACGAAATCGCCCACGTCACGGAGGGACACCTGCTCTCGATCATCCGCCGGTCGCAGAGACTGGCAGGACTGACCGACCTCGCCGAGGTGGCAGCAGGGCGCGACATGAGCCAGGTGCGCAACGCCGTGAACGTGGGGACGACGACGCTTTTCGAGCGCGGATTCGACCAGAACATGGAGTTCGACGCGGACGCGGCCGGTATGGAGTACGCCGCGCTGACAGGTTATGATCCGCAGGGGCTCGTGAGGTATCTGCGCGTGCTGCGGGCACGGGCGGGCGAGCGGGGCGGAGGATGGCTGACGGCCACGCACCCGCCGCTTGAGAGACGGATTCAGCGCCTCGAGGCCAGACTGCAGTCCGACTTTGCCGGCATCGGCGGGGCCGTCCAGGAGCAGCGCTACCGGGAGGTCATCCGCCGGACGCTCGGCAGCTGACGGAAAGAGGGGTTCCATGGCGGAAGCGGCGGAGGGCTCCCGGGCGCTTCCGGCCAGGTGGAAGCGGCGGCTTTGGAAGGTGGCACGCGTTGCCGCCATCGTTGTCGCCGCGCTTGGCCTGCTCGTCCTCCTTCTTCCGGCCATCCTGACGATCCTGCCGCTGGAGGGCACCGCCGGCCGGCGGATTTCCTCCATGACCGGCACGGAGACCGAGCTGCGCGGCTTCGCCGTGGGGTGGTTCCGCCCGATGCGCGTGCAGGAGCTGTCTATACGGCTGCCGGACGATCCGCCGGATGAGCCGCTCCTGGACATGCGCGGCCTCCACATCGAGGGCGGCCTGCTGCGGTTGGGTCTCTCCTCCCGCCGCCCCGTCAACGTCAGGGTGGAAAGCCTCAGCGTGAACCTCCGCCAGGACGAGGATGGCAATCTCGTCCTCCCGGAATTCCCCGAAGCTCCCGAGGAGCCGGACGAGCCGGAACCCGATCCGGACGAACCCCTCGAAATCCACTTCGCCGGGATGATCCCGAGCGTGCCAGTGCCCGTGGGCAGCATTGACCTGCGGGTGGAGGACTTCTCCTTCCGGCTGCGCGACGCGGCGGAGCCCGAGAACTCAATCACCTGGGACGAAAGCCGGCTTGACTTAATCTGGGAGGGCGCCAACGAGCCTCTCACCTTGCAGTTCCCCGGCCGGCTGACCACCGCCCGCGGCAGCCTCCCCGTGGTGCTCGACGCCAGCATGGAGCGATGGATATTCGGAGGATATACCACACCGCGGGATATGCGGGCCGCGGTGTTCGTTAAGTTGGGCGCAGAAGCCCGGGAGGCTCTCCGCGCTCAACTGCGGGGCGAACAGCTGGGCTATCAGGCACTAGTGGAACTGGACGCGCAGGCCTGGCTGCTGCTGACCCGCCTTTTCGCCGAGGACGTGCCGGAGCTGACCGCCGTAGCCCACCTAAGCGTGGATGCCTTCTCCCAGTTGGACGGCGATGAGGAAGTCTCTGCGAAGTTCGTGCTCCGGGACGCCGCGCTCCGCGATTGGGGGCCAGATGGCAACACCGTCCCGCTTCCGACGATGGAGTTGGACTTTTTCACCGCCTTTCCGCGCGACCTGATACGCCGGGAACGCCTGATGATGAGCATGGCCGTGGGGGAGACAAAATTCGATTTTCAGGAGAGATTCAGGCCGGGAGGGTTCCGCGGAAACGTTGACCATCATTTCGGGGCATGGAATCTGGAGGTCCCGGCAGGAGAATGGACAGCACTGGCCCGCGAGCTCTTCCCCGAGGCAGGGATTCCTGCAGTCGAGGCTGTCCTGTCCATGGATGGGGAGGTGGAGTTGCGCGACCTCGATGTCTGGGCGGCCAAGACCAACATGCGCTGGCAGGGCGAGCACGCCACATGGGACGAGCCACCGGAGGCGCTCGCCCAGTGGCTTGACGGAAACAACGTTCTTCCCCTGAGCCCTCTGGACTTTGGGGGTTGGGTGGAATACCGCCAACTCGCGGAGGGCCGCCGGCTCGTTGTGGTAACCGGAGCAGAAAACCTTGGCCGGATTGGGATGGGTGTCACCCTGGAGGACGGCGGGAAGATCCGGGGCAACGGCGACCTCGTGTTCCGCCTTGGCGGACTCTCCGAGGTGCGCGGCGAAATGCTCCCGGCCCTCTTCCCCGAAGCGACCCTCGACGGCGAGGCCACCGCCGATTTCACCTTCGAGTACGACGAGCCCCGCGCCGGATTCACTTTTGATTATCAGACCGCCCCCCTCACCTTCGCCCTCGCCGGGGAGCAGGACATCGTCTATACGGACGAGTGGAACGGCCACCTCACCGCCGAAGGCGCAATCGGCGGCGCGATGGAGCTGGCCGCGTCCTGGAACAACCGCTTCCAGGAGTTCTCCATCGAAAGCAACCTCGACGGCCCGCACCCCGCCCTCACCACATGGCGCCAGGACCTCCGGTTCGCTGATCTGGCCGCCGCGCTCCCCGATGCCTTCGAGGACATGCGTGCCCTCTTCCCCGAGGGGTTGCTGCAGACGGAGGGGTCGCTCGCGCTCAGTGAGGAGATGGAGGCGGAGTTGCAGCTCTCCATGGTGTCACCGGAGGAGTTGCTTCTTCCCGTTGTGGAGGGGCTTCAGGTGCCGGCGGCGTTGGGGCTTGACGTGTCGGCGAGGGCGCGGCCGGAGGAGGAAGGATGGGCAGTCCCCGATGCGAGCGTGGAATTCTTCTTTGCCGATTGGCTTTCCGGGAACCTCCACGCCTCGATGCCGAATCCCCAGCCGGATAACCTGCGGGCGGACCTTGCGGTCATTGTGGAGTGGGAGCCGCTTGCGTATTGGGCCTTCCCCGTACTTGAGTGGTTCGAACTGGGAGAGGCTTACGCAGCCGGCACCACCCGCCTGCAGGCGCACCTGGAGGGAGCAGACACAGTGACCACCCGCCTCAGCACCGAGCTTGACGAGGTTCTCCATGAGAACGCCGGGCTTTACACGGAGCTGGCCGGACTGAGGATGGTTCAGGAGCTGTCCGCACGCGCCGTGGAGGACGGCGCCATGTCCTTCGGCTTCGGCACGGACGGCGATCTGGAACAGATGGCCGTGAACGGCAGCCTGCTGCTGGCAGGCATCGGCTGGGTCTTCTCCCACGAATTCGACGGTGGGGCGAATGTGCATACGGTGGACCTGGAGCATCTGGGCTGGGAGGCCCTGGAATGGGCTGGCGAGGACGGGATGGGCGCCGCACTGGGGGCGCTCGGGATGGCGTTCCGCGCCTCCTGGGACGCCGGGACCGATGCCGTGACCCTGGATGAGCTGACGTTGCATGGCCCGGACTGGCTGGACGTCGCGCTGAGCGGGGAAGGGGACCTCGGAGATCAGACATTCACCACACGCCTCGAGCACGCGGAGGCGGAGCTTGCGGGCATCGCGGTGTGGCTGCCCGGGGGGGGCGCGCTCGACTGGGAGGGGACATTGCGGGCGGAAGGAGAACACGCCTTCAGCGGTGCGCCCGGCGGCGGAGGCAGCCCCCCGCTGGTGCCCTTCACGGACAGGCTCCGGCTGGACACGTCCTGGGACGGCGTGGCGGTGGCCATGCCGGATGGTCCGGCGCTCGGCGGCACGGCGGGAACTGCCACGCTCGGCGTGAACCAGCAGGGCGTGCGGTTCACCCTGGCGAACAGGATGGACACGTTCCGGACACCGGACGCGGAGGACGACTTGCTGGCGCCACTGGGCACCGAGATGGAGATCTACCTCGACCGGGAGGACCGTCTTTACATGCAGGAGGGCCGGCTGGAGCTGGAGACCCTCGGGACGGAACTCTTCCTCCGCGGACGGGTGGACGGACTGCTTGCCATGCTGGAGGACGGGGAGAACGCGGAGACCCCGATGGCGGACCGGCTGCTGGCGCTGCCGTTGGAGGTCTTCCTCGGTCATCGCCAGAATGCGGAGAAGCTCGCGGTTCTGGACGGCATCCAGCAGGCGGGCGGGCGGATGGAGACATGGCTGCGGATGGAGCACAGCCCCGGCAGGTGGCTTCGCGTCGGGTTCGACCAGCGGATTGAGGACCTGACCCTGGACTGGATGGGGGAGCTGGTGGTGGAGGACGCCAGCGCGGAGTTCGATCACTTCTCGGAGATATACACGGCGGACCGGGCGCACCTGAACAGCCACATGGGAAGCGGGCGCTACATGCTCCCCACCATTGCGGTGCGGCACCCTGCCGCGCAGGCCAACATCGGGGAGTTCCTGGCCGTGCTGGAGGCGGAAGGACCGGAGTTCACCGGCCGTTTCGAGAGCGCGGAGTTCTTCGGTGGCACGGCGCGGGGCTCGCTCCGGCTGGGCCTTGCCGGGGGGGATCCGGTGCTGACGGCCCGGTACTCGCTCACCGGTATAGACGGTGTCTCCTTCTTCGAGCGCCTTGAGGCCCGCACACCGGGCCGGCGCAATTTCGACGCATTCGGCAGCCTGCAGCTCGTCCTGCCGGAGGACCCGAGCATCCGCGGCCTGCTGGATCAGCTCACGCTGCGCATGGACGTGACAGCCGTCTCGACGGACCTGCTGCGGGAGGCGCTGCGCTTCATGGACCGGGAGGGCGGCAACCCGGGCATTCAGGCCACGCTGGCCGCCTCTCGCTTCAGCTCACCGAGGAGCGCCGTGCTGGAGGTGCGCGGGGGACTCCTCAACGTTTCCATCGTGCTTTCCACCCCGGCCGGGGTGAACTTCACCATTCCACTGTTCGAAAGGGCAGGCATCGCCACGCTGCTGGACGCATGGCTCCCCGCCGTGGACGATGCGGGGCTGAGGGCAGGGAGGAATTTCCTGCGCCTCACCCTTGCCTCCGAACTCGAGGAATGGACACGACTTCTGCAGGAAGGAATGAACACACCATGA
Source organism: Candidatus Sumerlaeota bacterium (assembly GCA_007132505.1). GTDB lineage: Bacteria > Sumerlaeota > Sumerlaeia > SLMS01 > SLMS01 > SLMS01. The sequence goes on along the minus strand of SLOM01000070.1, from coordinate 9,841 downwards.
CACGTGCCTTTGTCTATACGATTCCACTTCTGGTGGTACTGATCCTTGCTTCCGGCTGCACGCGGCCGCTCCTGGGGATCAACCTGTTCGTCGTCGGCGAGCGGACCGCGCTCGAGCGCCAGGTGCTCGGAACCTACGAGAAGATCGGGCGCGACCTGGCAACCTACGCGTCGGTCCGGGGCGTGAATCCGGACGGGACGCTCTCCCCGCCGCCGGAGCTGACGGAGAGCCAGCAGCAGGCCATCGCCGCGATGAACAACCGGCGTTACAATCGCGATGACGTGGACACGCTGCTGCGCGTCCAGTTCGTCGGGGAGGGCCGCAACGGAAGGCTCGTCCGCCTGGTGGACCAGATTCACCCCGTGGAGGGGCTGTCCCCCGAGCTCATCGGCGAGATCATCGCCGAGGAAAACGAGGACCGGGAGACGATCCTGGCGCGGCTGATGGAAACCACGCCCGGCGTGGAGGAGGACGACCGCGAGGAAGTGGAGTGGATTCTGGCCGGACTGAACCGCGACATGGCACCCCCGGGCGCAATGTACCAACGGCGCGACGGCAGCTGGAGAATGAAATGACAACCAAGAAGACCCTCCGGGCGATTGCCCTGGCTGCCACTCTGGCGGCCGGCTCGTTTGCTCACGCCACGTTCGACGAGCTGCTGACGACGCATCCCTCCGCGGATTACTCCCCCGCCGTGGCGCCGGACGGGTCCCGGATGGTCTTCGTGTCGGAGCGCGACGGCGCGCCCGGTCTGTTCGTCCGCGATCTTGATGGACCACAGACCCGCCCGCCACGGTCACTCCATGAGCACCCCGCCAACACGGTGAGCCCGGTGGTTTCGCCCAACGGGCGCCATCTGGCGTTCGTGTCGGAACGTGCGGATGCCCTGGGGGACGTGTTCCTTGGCCGCTTCCCCGACGGAAGCATTTCCCGGGTCACCCCGACCGGTCAGGCCGCCACGAACCCGCGGTTTTCCGCGGACAGCCGGACCCTCTACTTCCAAATGGGACGGGTGGGAGCACCGCTGCGCTGGCACGCGCATGACATCCGGAGCGGCAGGACGGAAGCACTGGAGGGCGCCCCCCCGGAGGCCGTGCCCGCCCCGCCCTACGAAGCCCGCTCGATGGATCCGATGCGTGGCGTGGCGCTGCTCTACTCCGACGACACGACCGGCGACGGCAGGCGTGGGCCCGGCGATGGCCTGACTGCATGGATATACGACGGGGAGCGCTGGCTGCAAGCAACCCTCCCACTTCCCGGCGCACGGGACGCCACCGCCACGTTGGACCAGGGGACGCTCTATGTCTCGGCTCTCTGGACCGGGAACCTTGACATCGCCGCGATCCATTCCACGCCGCTGCTTGAGGCGCGTACATACGAAGCCTACACGGACCTCGCGCGGGAGGCAATGGCCCGGCCGAGGCCGGACCTGGAACTGGCCTCCGCCGCATGGCGTGAAGCCATGCGTTCCGCACCGGACACCACCAGACGCGCCGAGGCGGGGCGCGAGCACCTGATTCTCCTGAACCGCCTTGGGCGACATGGCCAGACGGTGGAGAAGGGAAGGCAGCTTCTGGCTGCGGAGGACATCACGCCGGCGCTGCGCGACCGCCTGAGGGCCCACTTCCTGGTGGCCCGCGCGGAGCAGACGCGCCAACAGGAGGACGAGCGCCGGGAGGCTGCCGTCCCCCTTATGGATGACACGGCGGAGCTCCGTGAGCTCCGCGGGCGCTTCCTCGACCGTGGGGAATTCCGCGAGGCCGGAGAGATTCACCTCCAGCTTACACGGCTCCTGCGCCTGGACGGGGATTACCCCGGTGCGCTGGCGGAGACGGAGCCGCTCGTGGATGAGCTGGCGGAGCAGCTGCCGGCGGATGTCGTCGTACGCGCAATCCTGCAAAGGGTGGACATCTATACGGCCCTCGGGCTTGGACAGGAGACCGAGCGGACGCTTTTCTCGGTCTTCGAGACCGGTGTGGCGGACCGGGATGCACAGGAGCAGGCGGCGGAGCGATTGCTTGCCTTGCTGGAGGAACGGCATGCCGACCGGGAGCGCCGGCTGATTGAGATCCGCAGTTTCGTGGCGCGCGCGGCGGAGCACCCCTTCCTGCGGGCAAAGCTGCTGCTGAAGGAGGGCCGGCTGCTCCAGGACCTTGGCGAACAGCGGCAGGCGGAATCTGTCTATGCGGAGGCGGCGGACCTGATCCGCGAGGCACCCCGGCCCGCCACGGAGGCGGTCTCCGAACTGGCGCGCCTGCAGGCCGGGCGGGGCGCATTCCGCGAGGCGGTGCAAACCTTCCAGACGGCCCGCGAACGGCTGGAGGAAGAGGACGAGGGCGAGGCACTGGCCATCCTCCGCGGTGTGCGGAGGGAGCTCGTGCTGGCCTACATGGAGAAGGGCCAGTCGGAGCTGCGCGTCGGCGATGCGCTCAAGGCGGCCGCCACGTATCGGGAACTGCTCCGGCTGGATGACACTCTGCCGCAGGCATGGCGCGGCCTGTACGCGGCACTCTCCGTGGAGGACTGGGCCATCCGGGAGGCACGCCGGACCGCGCGGGACGCCACGCGCGAGAATCGAAACGACGCCACGGCGTGGTACCGCTACGGCCTCGCCCGCAGCTACGAGGACCCCACGTCGGGCCGGGCCCGCAACGCGCTCGAGCGCGCCATCTCACTGGACGCGTCGTCGCCCTACCCCTACCTGACACGCGGCTTTATAGACGAGCAGCGGTACCGCCGCGACGAGGAGCGCGGCCGCATACGCTTCGAGTTGCTGGAGGATGCAGCGCTTTCCTACGAACAGGCACTGGCCCTGACCGATCCGGAGGAGGACCCGCAGATCCAGGCTGATGCGCTGCTGAACCTGGCGAACGTCGCCCTGGCGCTGGACAGAAACTTCCGCGCCAACAGCCTGTACATACAGCGCGAAAGGCACCCCGCCGGGTTCGGCGACGCACGAACGGAGTTCCTCTTCTACCTCAACTCGGGCATTGCGGCCTTCCGCGCGTCCGACCCCGCCCGCTCGCACACCGTCCTGGAGCGTGCGGAGGAGCTGCTGGATGAGCTGGTGGACAAGGAGCTGATCGTCCCCAGCCGCGGGGAGGCGCTCCGGCTGGAGCTGATGGGCCGGCGGGCCCTTGCGTTGATGGACATGGGTGCCCGCCCGGAGGCCCGGGCAATGTTCCGGCGTGTCTATACGGCGAGCCCGGAGCAGAGCCTTGCCCGCGTGCGTGCACTCCGCAACCAGGCGCTGCTGCTGGAGCAGGAAGCCCGGGAGGCTTCTCCGGAGCAACGCGAGGAGGCGCTGCTGGAGGGGCTCTCCATGGCCGAGCGCGCCCTGTCCGAAATTCAGGAGCCGGACCTTATCGGCGATCCCGACATGACAACGGGCGCGGGCCTGATCAATCTGAATTTTGTCTTCTCGAGCGACCCGGTCGCGGGAGCCGGCCGGCTGGACTTCGACCGGCGCGACGAGGAACAGCTCCTCCGTTCCACCCGCGCGCGGTTCCTCCAGCACCTCGGCGAACCGGGCGAGGCAATTGCGGACCTGCGCCGCCGGCTGGAGCTGGACCCCCGTATTACGGACCTGAACCGGGCGTATTACTACGCCTCGCGGTCGGTGACACTGAGCCAACTGGCCGGCCGGCTGGCGGAGACTGGCGAGCGGGAAGAAGCACTCGAAGGAGCCCTCGACGCGCTGGCCCTGACGCGCTTCCGCGTCGCGGCCAACGAATTCGCCAACGCCAACGCGGCAGCGGCGCTCCTGGCCCAAGTGCAGGAGATCCTGCTCTCCTGGGCCGAACCACCGGACCGCGCGGACCATGAGGGCTTCTGGATGATGGAGGGAGAGGACCGGGCAGCGGCGGCCTGGCCGTGGGAGTTCATGGAGCGGGCGGCGGAACGGCTGGCGGATGCACACGACCCCGCCTTCCCGGATGAGGAGATTCCGCTCGTGGCGGAGGAGGCGGACCTGGCACGCCTGCTCTTCGTCCGCGCCACCGCAGCGGAACGGCAGGCCATGGAGGCCTACTACCGGCTGGCGGATTCGGCCGGGGCTGGCTCGCGTGAAGCCGCGGAGGAGATGGATGTCCATACGGAACGCGCGGAACAGCACACGGCGGAGCTGCTGGCTCTGGCGCTGGGGGCCGCGGACCCGGAGGAGCCGCGCCGGCTGGCGTTGCTGGCGCAGGCGATCCCGGCCCGGCTTGCGATCCTGCGCGGCGAACCGGAAGTGGCCGAGGAAATGCTGGAGACGGCAAGCGGGCACGCTGCGCGGTTTGGCTATACAGGACACCGCTGGTGGCTGGCGGCCACGGCAGCACTGGCCTCCCCGCGGGCCGCGGACCGCGCCGCGTATGCACAACGGGCGGCGGAACTGTTTCTGGCGGAACCGCTCTCACCCGCCGGACTCACCCGGGCCGGGACGGAACCGCTTTTCGCCGCGCTGGAGGAGGCGGAGCTCACCCATGCCCTGGACACGAACACACCGGAGAGCGCCTGGGACGCGGCGGACCGCTGGCGGACTGTGCGGCTGCGGGTGCTGAATCGCGAGGCCGCCGCCACCGCGTTCGCCGGTGGACAGGCAGCTTGGTTCCGCCGGGCCAGGGAGGCCGAACGGGCGATGCTCGCGGCAGCGGAGGAATTGCGCCGCACCCCCTCCACGTCGGCCACGCGGCACAGGCTGGCACAGGAGACACTCGAAAGGCGGCGAGCCACCTTCGAGGAAATCATCCGCGAGGGACGCCAGCGCGACCTGCCGGCCGCCGGGTACGCCTGGGCGGAGCCGTTGCCGTTCATCACCCTATCCATGCTGCTCGAGCCACCCTTCCTTGGGGAGGTGCCCCCTGCGTTCGTCCTGAACCGCACAGTGAATGGCCGCACCTTCCGCGCCATATATACGCCGGAGGAAAGCCGTTTCCTGGAGGATCTCGTCACGGAGATTCCAGCCGCCCACCGTGTCTATACGCTTGGCGAGCCGCTGGCGGGGACGATCACGATCGTTGATGGCAGGACCTTGCTGCGCAATGCGGAGCGCCTTTCGCTGCGCTCGGGGCGCGAGCCCCTGCGTCTTGCCGCGGCGTTCCCCACTGCGGCCGAGCTGCGCCTTGCGGAGGCCATCCGGGTGGAGGCGCCGCTGGAGAAGCGCGCCAAGTCCCCCGGCGCATGGAGGATCGGGGAGAGCGGCCGGACGTTGGCGGACCTGCTGCGCGCGTCGCCGGACCTTGAACAGATCACCTTCCCCGCACCGGATGAAGTGGGTACAGACGCGGACCTGCGGCTGGCTTCGTGGCTCGCCGCGCATGGAGTCGTACAGACGACCCTCGGGGATCAGGCATGGATCGGTCATCCGCTTGACCCGCGCGAGGCGCCGGCCCTGGCCGAAGAACAGCTCCTCGCCGCGGAGGACGCCCTCTTCCGCGCCCTCGGGGAGGACCGCGTGGCGGATTCGGCGATTCACCTTGAGCGCGTCATTCTGCTCAAAGAGTCCATCGGGGACCTGGAGGAGCTGGACCTGTATTACGGCCGGCTCGCTGAGTTGAAGGGTGAGCTTGGCCGGTGGGGTGAAGCGCTGGAGGCGTCCCGCCGGCGCGTGGCGCTGCTGCAGGATGCGGACGGCGGGGATGCCCTTGAGCTGGCGCGGGCGAAGCGCACCGCGGGACAGGTGGCCACCCGCGCGCGGGAGTGGGATGAGGCGGAGGACTTCTACGCCGCGGCCCTGTCCGTCTATCGCGAGCACGACTACGGGGAGGGCATCCGCGCGGTCTCCGTGGACCGCTCAATTCTGCTGGAGAATGCGGGGCGCTATGACGAGGCGTTGGCCCTCGGGGCGGAGATCGTGGAGGCGGCCCGTGCGGCCGGTGAAACGAGGCTCGAAGCGGAGCAACTGCTGCGCCGCGCCCGGGTCCTGCGCATCTACCTGAACCGCTACCTGGCCGCCGAGGAAGAGCTCCGCCGCGCGCTCGCCCTCGCCGGGGAGCATGGCTTCGATGACCTGCGTATAGACGCAAAGCTCAACATCGTGCGGGTGAAATACGCGCTGGCACGCTTTGACGCGGCCGAGGAGGCCGCCCGGGAGGTGCTCGAGCTGGCCCGGGAAGCGGACAACCCGTCCCGCATCGGACAGGCGTATCTGGAAATCGCCAACGTGGAATGGCTGCGCTCCGAGTACTTCGCCTCGTTCCGCGAGCAGCAGCAGGCGCTGCGGCAGGCACAGGAGGCACAGGACGGGCCGCTGGAGGTGGCCGTCCGCAACGTCTCCGGCCTCACGTCCTGGGCGGTGAACGACCTGGAGCGGGCCTTCGGAGAACTGGAGGCGGCGCTCGACCTGGCCATTCGCATCGGCGTCGAGGGGGAAATCGCCACGACATCCAACAACCTTGGCCTTCTGTACAGATCGGAGGAGAGATTCGAGGACGCCCTTGAGTGGTTCGGCCGGGCGCTGGAGATAGACGAGGCGGAAGGCAACCGCTGGGGTCAGGCCTATTCACTGCGGAACATCGGCATCACGCACACCCTGGCGGGCGATGCGCCGCGCGCGCTCGAACCGCTACGCCGCGCGCTGGAGCTTTCAACGGATATCGGCGACGCGACAAACGCCGCCAAGGCGTCGCTCGCACTCGGCGATGCCCTGCTTGAGGTGGGAGAACTCACGGAGGCGCTCGAGAGTTACGAGATCGCGCTCGAGGACGCGCGCCGGCTCCCGCTCCCCGAGGTCGAATGGCGGGCTCTCTACGGCATGGCCCGCATCGCCGTGGAAGAGGCTGATCCCGTCCTGGCGCTCGCGCGTCTGGACGAGGCGATAGACGTGGTGGACGGCCTGCGCGCGTCCATCCGCATCGAGGAGTTCCAGGACGGCTTCCTGCTCGACAAGCAGGATCTGTACAACCTGGCGATCGAGCTGCGGCTGGCCCGTGGCGATGCGGCGGGAGCGTTGGAGACGTCCGAACGCTCCCGCGGGCGGAACTTCATTGACCTGCTGGGCAACCGGCAACTCGACCTCGGCCGGCCTCAGGATCAGGAAAACCTGGAGCGCGCGCGGGAACTCCGCTCGCGCATTGAGGAACTGCAGGCCGAACGCCGTGAAGCCGGCGAAGACGAGATGGAGGCGCTGGATGCCCGGATTCGCCAGGCCCGCCAGGAGTACTCCGACTATCTGCTGGTCCTGCGGACGGAATCGCCGGAGCTCTCCTCCTTCCTCCGCGTGGAGCCGGTAACCGTGGAGGAACTGCAGGAGTACGTGGAACCGGACACGCGCCTGCTTGTCTATCACCTGCTGCCGGACCGGCCGGTGGCCTGGGTGATCGGGCCGGAGTCGCTGGACGTCTTTGAACTGCCGGGCGATACGGAGGAGCTGCTGTCCACGATCGAGCGCGCCCGGCGCCGGCTGCAGAACTTCGAGCGCGTGGAGGAGGACCTGGCGGCAATCTCCCGTGCGCTGGTGGAGCCGGTGCTCCCTGCGTTGGACGACGTGCGGCGCATCGGTATCGTGCCCCACCGCCAGTTGCACACGCTGCCGTTCGCCCCGCTGCCTGTTCCGGGCGGGCCTCACCTTATAGACAGGGCCGCCTTGTACTACGTGCCGAGCGCGAGCGTATTGCGCTATACACTCCCCCGGAGGGAGCGTGACGAGGCGCTGGAGGGCGTCCTGGCCGTCGGCAACCCGTACCTCGGGGACCCCGCCTACAACCTGCCCTTCGCCCAGAAGGAGGTGGAGCGCCTTGTGTTCGACTTCCCACACGTGGAGTTCCGCACCGGCGCCGAGGCGACGGACAGTTGGCTGGTGGAAAACCTGCCCAACTACGCCATCATCCACATCGCCAGCCACGGGGAGTATCTGCCGGATGCACCGCTTTTCTCCGCCGTCTATCTGGCTCCGGAGGGGGAGGAGACCGACGGCGTCCTGACGGCGCAGCGCATCTTCTCGCTTCAGATGCGGGCCGACCTGGTGGCGCTCTCAGCGTGCCAGACAGGTTTGGGGCGTGTCTCCGTCGGCGATGACGTGGTGGGGCTAAACCGTGCGTTCACCTACGCCGGCACGCGCCAGCTCCTCACGACGCTCTGGCGGGTGGACGACATCTCGACGGCGGTGCTGTTCAAGTATTTCTACCGGCACCATGCCGAGCACGACCGGGCGGAGGCGCTCCGCCGGGCCCAACGACAGATTAAGGAGCGCCCCGAATACCGCCACCCCGCCCATTGGGCCGCCATCGTGCTGAGCGGAGATTGGCAGTGAGGTGCGAAGAAGGCATGGGCTGACTCCAGCAGGGCAGAAACGTCCTCCCGCAATCCCCTCCCATCGGCGCCTTGACCATGGGGGGAGGGGCGGATACGGTTGGCGCCGGCCTTCCTGCTTTCTTTTGAGCCGGACGCCGTCCGTGTTTTCCAACCGCACAAGGAGATTCCCCAAGTGAGCATAACTCCCGGCCTGCCCTCCGTCCTTGAATCCGCTGATCCCGAGGTGGCGCGGGCGGTGGACGAGGAGGTCCGCCGCCAGCACGACACGCTCGAGATGATCGCCTCGGAGAACTTTGCCTCCCGCGCGGTGCGCGAGGCGGCCGGAAGCGTCCTGACCAACAAGTACGCCGAAGGCTATCCGGGAAAGCGCTACTACAACGGGTGCGAGCCGAGCGACAAGGTGGAGACGCTGGCCATCGAGCGGGGGAAGGAGCTCTTCGGCTGCGCGCATGCCAACGTCCAGCCACACAGCGGGTCGGCGGCCAACCAGGCGATCTTCTTCGCCGTGCTCAAGCCGGGCGATACGGTGCTGTCGCTCTCCCTGGCCCATGGCGGGCACCTCTCGCACGGTCACCGGGTCAACATGGCGGGGCAGTACTACCGGATCGTCAACTACGGCGTGAGCAAGGACACCGAGCGGATAGACCACGACGAGATGGCGCGAATCGCGCGCGAAGAAAAGCCCCGGCTGATCATCGCGGGTGGCTCGGCCTATCCCCGGCTGATTGATTTCGCGAAATTCCGCGAAGTGGCCGAGGAGGTGGGTGCGGTGTTCCTCACGGACATGGCGCACTTCTCCGGCCTTGTGGCGGGCAAGGCGATCCCCTCGCCCGTGCCGCACTCCCACATCGTCTCAAGCACGACGCACAAGACGCTCCGGGGCCCGCGCTCCGGCATCATCCTGACGGACGGGGATTGGGCCAAGCCGGTGGACAAGGCGGTCTTCCCCGGACTGCAGGGCGGCCCGCTCATGCACATTATCGCGGCCAAGGCGGTGGCCTTCGGCGAAGCGCTCCGGCCCTCTTTCCAGGAATACGCCCGGCAGGTCATCCGCAATGCGCAGGCTCTGGGCGAGGCGCTCGTTGAGAAGGGCACCCGGCTCGTCTCCGGCGGGACCGACACCCACCTGGTGCTGGTGGACCTGACAAACTACGGCGTGACGGGCAAGGACGCGGCCAACGCGCTCGAGGAAGCCGGCATCACCGTGAACAAGAACGCCATCCCCTTCGACACGCGCAAGGAGTGGGTCACCAGCGGCGTCCGCATCGGAACACCAGCGCTCACCAGCCGCGGCATGAAGGAGGAAGAAATGCGCACCATCGCCGGGTGGATCGCCGAGGTGGTGAAGGACCCGGCGGACACGGACGTGCAGAAGCGCGTGCGGGCCCAGGTGGAGGAGATGACTGCACAGTATCCCCTGCGGGCTGACGAGCCTGCGTAACGCCGGCAGGTAACCGTTCCGCAATCCCCATGATCTGAGACATTTCGTTTCCAGGGGCTGGGGTGCAGAAAACCTGCGGAGCCGGGTGAATTCCCCTGTGCTTGTTCTTGGCAAGACAATGCGGTTCGGTTGTGGCGCGGGTGCATTTGCGCTGAGGCGGTTGGT
>SLOM01000039.1 GCA_007132505.1 Candidatus Sumerlaeota bacterium | reverse complement strand
TCTCCCCCAATGAAGAGCATGTAGACGACGACGATCACGGCCACGGCGAGCACGGCCCAGGTCAGGTATCCCACCACACCCATCTTCCGCGGCTCGTCGCGGCTCGTGCGGAAGGAGCCCCGGGCAGACTTGCTCGTCAGCCCCTCCTCCTGCTCCGGCGTCTTCGCCTGTGCCTTCGGCTTGTCCTTCTCATCCGCCATGACGTTACCCTCCGGGCCGCTGCGATTCGGGGCTACTTTCGCCGCTGTGCGGCGCGATCAACCCGGGGGAAATATCACACACTCTCCCTGGGGAATGAAGGGGGAATTGACACGAGCGCGCACGATTCCCTCGAATCCTCCCCACCGGGAGGACTCTCGTCCTCAGCCGTTTTCCGATCGGCCCGGAGCCCCTCAGGCAAAGTCCCGGCCACAGACAGACCACGCACAAGGGTCAGCCCATCCCGTGATCAGCGAACATGACGGCCACTGAGCAGTCCTCCACCGGGGTCCTCCACGTCCACAGCGACGAGAGCGGGTCCGGCGGAGCCCTGCAGGAGATCGTCGAAGCTGCGGAGGACTCCGGCCTCGACTTCCTCGCGCTCACCGACCGCGGGTCCCGCGGATACGGCGAACGGCTGAAGGAGGGGTGGCGCGGCCGCGTATTTGTGCTCTTCGGGGAGGAAGTCAGCACCCCCGAGGGGCACTTCCTGGCGCTCGGGGGGACCGAATCGCTAGGCCCGCAGGAGTCCCTTGCCGCGGCACTCGAAAAAGCCCGCTCCCTTGGGATGCTGCGCGCATCCATTCATCACCAGCTTGCTGAGTCGCCCACCGGAAGGAATCGCCCAGTTCCTCCGCCCGTGCCCCTTGACCAGGCGGAGCTGCTGGAAATCTGGTCCTTCTTCGACGATTACCTCGTGCACGTCACGCCGCGGACCGCCGCCTCGATGGTGGACAAGCCGGAGAAGGTGCTGAGCGGTCCCACCCGCCGGCTGATGCGCCTGTGGGATGCGGAGCTGGCCCGCCGGCCGCTCCCCGTCTTCGGAGGGGCGAACGCCCACAGGAAAAAGCACCCCCTGCTCGACTGGGCGATGTTCTTTCCTTACCGGACATCGTTTTCCGCGGTGCGGACGGTTCTCCCCGGTGTCGTGCTCCATCGCGGCATGGGCGTGGAGGGGGCGCGCCGTGCGGTGCTCGGCGCCCTGCGGCGGGGGAAATGCTACATCGTCAACGAGGCGCTCGCTGCCGGGAAGGGCTTCGAATTCGAGTTTGCCCCCCACAGGGGAAAGAGGCGCTTCTTCATGGGCGGGCAGGCTCCGCTCGGAGGCGGAGGGGTGCTGCACATCACCGTCCCGGAGAAGGCGGAAATCGTGCTCCGGCTCGACGGGCAGCCACTCTACTGGGGCACCGGGTCCCGGCTGGATTTCCCCTGTGTCCTCCCAGGCATCTACCGGGTGGAAGTGCTCCTCGAACGGCGGATGTGGATTGTCTCCAACCCCATCCGTGTCTATGCCCATGGAAAGGCACCCCAACCAACCGTGAGCGACGTGACATGACACCGCAAGGAACGGTATCCACCGCGTGCGTATAGAAATAGAAGACCTCCACAAATCGTTTGGCAGCCTGCGCGTCTTCGACGGGCTGAACCTCACGGTTGAGCAGGGCGAAATCTGCGTGATCCTCGGCCGGTCCGGGCAGGGGAAAAGCGTCCTCCTCAAGCACCTCGTCGGGCTCCTCCGCCCGGACAAGGGAGCCATACGTATAGACGGGACGGACATCGTCCCCCTCCCCGAAAAGCAACTCTATCCCTACCGCATGCGCTTCGGCATGATTTTCCAAAACGCCGGGCTGCTGCACTCTCTCAACGTGGGGGAGAACGTGGCGCTGCCGCTTCTCGAAGTGCGCAACCGCAGCTATAAGGCGACGATGAGAAAGGTCGCGGAAAAGCTCCGAGCTGTGGACCTGGAAGGGAAGGAGAATCAGCTCGTCACCACACTGTCCGGCGGCCAGCAAAAGCGCGTCGCCATCGCAAGGGCCCTCCTGCAGGACGCCGATTGCCTGCTCTTCGACGAGCCCACCGCCGGCCTCGATCCACTCATCAGCCAGACCGTGGACGAAATCATCGTCCAAGTGAATCGCAAAACCGGCGCCACATGCATCGTTGTCACGCATGACCTTGTCAGCACGTTTGCCACGGCCACCCGGATTCACCTGCTGGACCAGGGAAGGGTCGCCGCTTCCGGCACCCCTGAGGAAATCCGCAACAGCGACAACGAAACCGTCCGGAAATTCCTCGCCCGGGCGATGACTGCAACCAGGGACGAAGGTTAGATCCGCCGCCTTCCAGTCTGTCTAGTCACTGTGCAGGGGCGATCAGCCCGCTGCCATCGTGAGCATCCCGAGCCCAAACAGCAGCAAGACAACCACGATCTGCAGCCCCCAGGCGATGAGGCACGCCCCAAGCGCCCTCCAAAACGTGGTGTCAAAGACCGTCATCGCCACGAGGACCTCCAGAATGAAGCCGGCGAGCCCGGCAAGGAACTCTCCAATTCCAGTCTCCGCCAAGGCGAAATGCACAGCCGTGGCGCCTGCAGCCCCCACAACAACCGCGGCCACGGCCTTGCCGAAAGTCGCGGTCTCAATCCCAACGGCGGCGGCTCCGATAAGAAGAAACAGTGCCAGAATACAGATGAGGGCGATTGCAACGAATGGGATGAGCAAGCACATGGCAGCTGGACTTCCTTTCCCCGGGGCGAATGGAGAGCCGCCGGCTCTCTGATTGCAAGACGCCTTCATCTCCGGCATGCCGGGCATGATGCTCAAGCAAAAACCGTCTTGCGGCAGCTTACGGGAGAAATTTCCGGACGGATATTCAGTGCTTCAGGCGGTACACGTGGAGCGGGGCGGCCGGGCCACGAACAGCGTACCCCGTACCTTCCTCGATCCGGAAATAGTCCGTGGCCCGGCCCGTCTCCAGATCGAACGTCACAACATAATAGCCATTCCGAAGCGGTTGAAAGATCGAGCGCCCCACCTCGATTACCGTATTGGCATAGTAGTCATTGGGGGCGATGGTGAGGCGGTAGCTGCCGGGCAGGCCCTCGCGCGAGGCGGCAGGACGTGAGAACCAGCGCCGGTGAATTGCGTCCGGAGGTGCGGCCGGGTCCGTCTGGCGCCCTTCCCAGGCCGGGCCATGCCCATCCGGGCTGGGCAGAATCGCAGCGTAGCGCACCCACCCATCTCCCGGACGCGGTCCTTCCATGCCGTGATCCTGAATCAATTCAATATACTGCGCGGGCAGATCGTAGGTGACCCGGCCCTGGGTTGCAATAATCAGTGCATCGCCATTGCGCCGCGCCTGCCGGAGGGCATGTTCGGCGTCCTGTGGACCGTAGCTTCGCTCAACCAGTTCGTCAAATGCTTCATTCCCCGGAAGCACATCCCGCGTGATGATGAGCCCCACCTCGTTCTCCCGCAGCCACGGCAGTAACTCCTCTGCCGGAGGCAACCCGTGCCCCCATTCCCCGGGCGGAGTCTGCAACCGGCCCGTGCGCGGGTGTACAAAAACCCATCCGTTCTGGTGCATGTCCCCGGGCGGGATGAGTATCGTTTCGTGTGACGTGATGGGGTCTCGTGATAGGGCTCGCTTCACGAGCGGGCGTGTCTCGCGTACCTCCGGGAAATTCGTTGCCATCGGGGTTCGGGTGAAGAGCAGATTCGTCCCGGCGAAAAGCAGCAAGAACAGGATCGCGGCAAGGCGCCTGCCCAGCCTGACGCTCCGGCCGTTGCCACCCGCGGCCCAGTCTGCCGCGCAAACCGTCGCGGGGAAAACGAGCACCATGGTGAAGTAACCGAGCGATCGCTCGGGCACCACCCATGCCACTCCGCCCCGCGTCGAAAACACAACGAACGCAACCAGGGAAAGGAGCGGCGGCAGGGCCAGCATCGCGTAGGGCAACGTCCATCGCCGCGGGAAGAGTGGCAGCAGCGCCAGGACTGGGAGCCAGAACGTGTGGTGAAGCGTCGCTCTCCATCCCGCGAAGAACGTGGCATGGGGCCGGGCCCTGCCTACCTCGTCTATATCAAAGCGATGGTACCAGGCGAAGGGGCGCAGCATATCGTCCCATTCACGCTTGTGTATGGAAAGCCACCAGAGAATCGGCGCGAAGGCAACCACGGCCCCCATGGCCAGCCCGGCCCACTCGACGCCGCGGCTGCCGCCGGCTCCTCGTTCCGCTTCTCTATTAATAAGCCGCAGGCCGAGCAGCAGCAGCCCCGCTGCCACCAGCCCCGGAGCGAAAAGCCACGATTCGTATCTCGACATGGCAGCACCGGCCACACCAAGTCCGGCCAGCACAAATGCCCCCGCTGCCCTCCATCCACGGAAAAGGGACGCAAGCACTAGCCCCAGAATGCAGAGCGACTGACCCGCCCACGCCATCGGCTCCGCGTACCCCATGAGCGACAGGAACGTCGTCCACGGAGCACTCGCGGCCGCCAGACCTGCCAGTCCTGCCAGCACACCTGCGCGTCTCAACCGGCGCCGCGTCGAAATGCGGCCCCTTCCGTAATAGACAAGGGCGAACATTGCCGCCATCATGGCCCAGATCGAAAACACCGTCGCGGCCGTGTTGGACAGCAGCGTCGCGCGCCAGAAATCACCAGAGAGCAGGGCACCCAGCGCGCCGCTGAAGCATATTGGCAGGGGAAGCCACAAATAATAGAATGTCGAAACGTCACCGCTACGGGCGAAAATGGAGGCAAACTCGACGCGGACCGACTCATCCGTCGAAATGGGAAACACGCCCGCCCGCTCCGCCAGGAACCGCAGCAGGAGATGCACCGCCAGCACCAACAGCAGGGGCCCCGCCGTCCAGCCGGCCGGCACAAGCCACCTCCCCATGCTGCTGCCCCGCGGCTCCATCATTCTCCCCTGTAGACGCTCCCGCACTCGGGGGTTTCATAGACGGCAATTTCGGAGAGCAGGGGCAGCGACTTCTTCAGTGGCCCCCAGAGCCAGCGGGCGATGTTCTCGCAAGTCGGGTTCTCCAGCCCGTCTATATCGTTCAGGTAGCGATGGTCCAGCTTCTCCAGCCAGGGTGCCAGCGCCTTGTCTATCTCCGCGAAATCCTGCACCCACCCCATCTTCGTGTCGGTACCCCCCGCCACGGTGAGGCGAAGGCGGAAGGAGTGCCCGTGCAGCCGGCCGCAGGGGTGGTTCTCCGTCAGGTTCGGCAGCTTGTGGGCCGCCTCGAAGGTGACTTCCTTGAAGGTCTCCATCGGTGTCTCCTGTGCGCGTGGGGGTGGGAGCGCTGGGCTCCCGGTTTGCCCAGTTTCCCGGCCCCGGGTGGCCGGGGCGCAAGGGGGGACTCTTCAGGACGTTCTCAGGGGCCCCGTGGAAGGCTGGCCATGCACGACCGAGGCCCGGGACCGCAGCGCACCCGACAGATTGCGGCAGGGAGCAACGTCCCCGGGCTGCCCGCCCTTGCACGCCCGCGCCGTCTGGTGTCCAGTGTCCCGGCGAATCCGCCCAACCGGCGGGGAACTATCCCGCGGATACCATCCCGATGCCCATCATTCACCTGAACGGACAATTCCTCGAACGCGACGACGCCGCCCTCGATCCGCTTGATCGTGGCGTCCTCCTTGGCGACGGGCTCTTCGAGACCATCCGGTGCGAGGCCGGACAGCTTCTCCACCACGAGGCCCACTTCGCCCGGCTCGCCCGCGGCGCCCGGGCCCTCGAGATCGCCTGGAACATGCCCCCGGAGGAACTGCTCCAGATCTGCCAGCAGGTGCTCGACGCCAACGGCCTCGAGCTGGCCCGCCTCCGCGTGACGCTGACGCGCGGCGAGCTGGGCAACTCGCCCGAAATCGGCGAGCCCGGCACCTCCGCCACCCTCATCGTCCATGCCGCCCCGTTCGACCAGGCCCGGATGGACGCCGCGCGCCTCAAGGGCTGGACAGCCCGCATCGTCCACTTTCCCCTGAATCACCGCTCGCCCATGGCCCGCATCAAGTCCACCAGCTACCAGGAGCACCTCCTCGCCCGCCTGGAGGCCCGGCGCGCCGGTCACGACGAGGGGCTTTTCCTCAACACCGCCGGCGTGCTGGCGGAGGGCAGCATGACGAACCTGTTCGCCGTCGTGGGCGGAGAGGTCCTCACGCCGCCCGTGGAGGACGGAGCCCTCCCCGGCATCATGCGCGCCCAAGTGCTGGAAGCCTGCTCCCGGACGGGCATCCCGTGCCACGAACCCAGCCTCACCCCGGACATGCTGCGCACGGCCGAGGAGGCCTTCCTGACCAATTCGCTGGTGGAAATCATGCCGCTTGCCGGCGTGGAGCACTTCCCCATCGGAACGGGCGAGCCGGGCGAAGTAACCACACGCCTTTACCGTGAATACCGCCGCGGCGTGGAGGCCTTCCTCGCCGCCCTCAGGAGATCGTAATGACAGAGGAAAACTTCACCGGCCCGCTGCTCCGCCGCAACGCCCTCATGGTCCTTGGCACCGGAACAGGAGTCGGCAAGACGGTCGTGGCGCGCGCCATCGCGGCACTATGGAAGCTGCGCGGCGAGGAGGTCTGCAGCGTCAAGCCGGTCGAAACCGGCAGCTCACCCGGGCCTGACGGGCACCCGCGCTGGACTGACTCCGCCAGTCACTGGGAATGCAGCTCACCCCGCGGGCGCGCCCTGATCGTGGCGGCGGGCGTGGCGCCCGAGGAACCCTGCTTCGGGTTTCCGCCTCCCATCGCGCCGTGGACCGCATCCCTCCTTGCCGGGACGCCCATCTCGTTCGGCGAGCTGACCGGCTGGCTGCGCTCGCTCGCGGCCCGGTGCGGGGAGCAGGGCATCCGCCTGCTGGCGGAGGGTGCCGGTGGTGTGCTCGTGCCCCTCTCGGAAACGGAGTGCTTCGCTGACCTGGCGCGGGAGAGCGGCCTGCCGGTCCTGCTCGTGGGCCGGACAGAACTCGGGACCATCAACCACACGCTGCTGTCGGTCGAAGCGCTGGAACGGCGTGGCGTGGAGCTGGCCGGGGTTGTCCTCTCGCGCCAGCGCGGTGGGCCATGGTCACTTGCCGAGGAGGCGGGTCTGCGCGAACTCGGCATCCTCCTGCACGGAAGGACCCCGCTGTTTGCCATTGCGGGGGAGGCAGAAGGCTTGGAGGCGGCTCCGCTGCTGGAACCGCCTCCGCCCTCATGGGGCTGAATCTTCCGGCGTCCCCTCCCGGTGTGGCACTTCCTCCTCGGGGTCCCAGGGCCGGCGCCCCCCGTTCGAGCTGTCCAGCTCCGCCAGGAACCCCACCACGCGCTCCCGCAGCTCCTCGGTCGTGCGCCTGCCCACCTCGAGCTGGATCTCAAGCTGCGCTCCTGCCACGTCGAAATGGCGGCGCAGCACATGGTGGGGCGAAAGCTGCAACTCCTCCAGCCAGCGCAGGACCACCTGCGGGCCCACGCCGTAGTGCTTGGCCACATGATTCAGGTTGGAGAACTTGTAGCGCCCCTCCGGGGTGAAACCGAGGTAATAGAAGCCGAAAAGCTCTGCCCGGGGCGGCCGGGCCGTGTGGCGATGGACGAATGATTTCACGCGGCAGCCTCCTTCGGCCGGGCATCCTAACGCGTCACACGCTAGGGCGGACCCCCGCCTCCATGCATCCCTTTTTTCGACCCCGGGCGGCAAAAACGGCAAGGCCGGGAGCGTGCCGGACGGCCGGCCGCGGCGGAAACGAGTTCTCCCTCACTTGACAGGGGCGGGAAGCGGGAGGACCGTGCACGTGACCACGGAGGACGTGCACATCGTCAAAAAGGAAAAGGGGGCGCCATCATGACTTCGCCAAGGCAGGTTCACCGGCCGGGGGGTGTGCTCGCCGGGCTGGGCGTGGCACTGCTCGCCCTGCTGCTTGCCACACCGGTGCCGCTCGGTGCGGCGATGGAACAGGTGATGGAGAAGCAGGAGACGGTCCGAGGCCTTGTTGAGACCATCGAATCCAGTCCGGTTCAAGCGGAGTACACGGTGACGTACCTGCGATACTATTCGCCACAAGATCCCGATGTGGAGATTGTTGACGCCGATGAAGATAGTA
>SLOM01000106.1 GCA_007132505.1 Candidatus Sumerlaeota bacterium | reverse complement strand
GGGTCACGGACGCGGAGGGCCGCTTTGTGTTCGAAGAGCTGCTGCGCGACCAAACAATCAGTGTGCGGCTCATCAAGCAGGGTTACGCAACGGTGGGCTCCACGCGTGTGGACCTCGATGCCGAAGAGCAGGTTTTCGTCATGAATCGTGATATGGAGCGCGCGGTCGTGGCGACTGTATTGGACGTGGAGACCGGTCAGCCCGCGCAGGACTACGAGGTCCGCGTGGGGCAGGCCGGCAGCAGCATCCCACCACCGGGCCGAACGTACGGTCAGACCCGCGTGGAGCGCATTCCCGACGGGTTCGTCCATACCGGCATCACCAGAGGGCCGAGCCGGTGGCGGTACTACATCACGGGCGAGCGTTACGGCGAAGCCCAGTTCGACGTCTGGGTCAGGCCGGATGACGACGAGGAGGTCCACGTCGAGCTGTTCGTCCATCCGGTCAGCAGCCTTTTCGGGCGAGTGGTGGAGGGCCCGGACCGCGAACCGGTTGCGGACCGAGTGGTGCAGCTCCGCTATGCGGCGGTGTATCAAGTCGGCGAACGCGACCCTTGGCGGTTTGGCGGAACGCACCAACACCCCGGCGGATCGGTCCGCACGAACGATGAGGGCGAGTTCCGCTTCGAGGGCGTCCCCACCCGCACTGGCCATGTCCGCGTTCTCTCTTTGGGAGATGACCCGGACCAAGAGTTCCCTTACGAGTTTGCGGATTCCGGGCCGCTGGACATGGGGGACCTTTACCTCTCGCGGTTCCCCGAACTCATCGTCAACGTCGTGGAGGCGGCCGATGGTTCGCCGATCCCGGACCGGGAGGTGCGTCTGGAAGCCCGGCGGGTGCGGGAATCCGGTGGGCGCAGCACTCAGAGAGAGGAGCGCATCACGGGTGCGGACGGGCGAGTTTCCTTCGGGACGATCGAGGCCGCCACGGTGGAACTCCGCAGCGGCTCCAAACACCGGCGCGTGGAAATGCCGGAGGACGTGCCGGTGCATGAGGAGACGCTCCAGATAGGCCGGCACTCGGTGGGCGTGCGGCTGCACGTGCCGGAGGACGGGCACATGCGGCCGATCGAAAGTGCGCAGCTCCGGGTGGATGGGCAGAGGGCGTCGGCCAGTCCCCCCACTCCTGGCGAGGTGTTCCGGGTTCATGAAGTGAAGCCGGGAGAGCGGCAATTTAATGCTTCCGTCGTCTTCGATGTGTCCGATGCGAGCGGGGACGGCAGCCAGCCGATGCACCTGCAGGTACGGTCAAGGCTGTCCGCCAGGGGAACAGTCAATCTTGGTGCCCGTGAGGAGGAAGTTATTGATGTCCACCTGCCCACTGGTGTCATCCGGGGGACGGTGAGCCTTCCTGAAGGTTACCAACTTGGGGAGCTGTTCATCCGGCTCAACGGAAGCGGACGCCTGCCGGAAACTGGCGAGCCGCATTCCCGCACAAAAGTCATCTCTCCTGACGAGGCTGGCCGCTACACGATCGGAGCCTTGGGGCCCGGGAGATACCAGCTGATCGTCACTCATCCCAACTTCCTGCAGGATGAGTTGGTGGAACTCTCGGCGCCGGGCGAGGTCCGGACGGTGGATTTCAATTTCGTGGACTCGACCGCGGGTTCGCTCGCTTCCTTGGTGCATGATAGCGAAACCGGCGAGCCGGTCCAGGGGGCGCTGGGCATCGTGCCCACGGAGCGGATCCTCTTCAGGGCCAGCCACGACTCGCAGGGAGCTGCCATGTTCCATTCCATCCCCGAAGGCGAGCATACGCTCACGCTCCGTGCTCACGGTTACGAAGTCCGGCATGTCACCGTGCAGGTCACGGCGGGCGAGACCACCTACGTGGACCATGGGCTGGTGCGTCTGCCGGAGGAGTGACGGGAGGGGTCAGAGCCGGCCGCGTTGGTTCCAGGGGCCGTAGCGGTAGATGACCCGGCTGTGGATGTACTCGCGGGTGAGCGGACCGAATTCCTCACTGTCGTGGCTGGTGCCCCTGTTGTCGCCCAGAACGAAGTACTCGCCGGGCCCCAATTCGTACTCCCGGTTCCGGGTCCCCGGGTGGCAGCTCCTCCCTCCGTCGGGCGGGGGAGAAGGTTCACCGTTCACGAAGAACTCCTGATTGCGGAACTCCACGGTATCGTGGGGGACAGCCACGACGCGCTTGACCATGTCCGGCCCGTCGTCGTCCGGGGAGGTAATGATGACGAGGTCGCCGCGCTCGATGGGTTCGTTGGGCCGGATGGCGCGGGCCAACACCCGGTCGCTTGAGCGCAGGGCGGGCTCCATCGAGCGCCCCCCGACCTCCACGGCGATCAGCTCCCCCCGCAGGAAAAGGCTGAACACCCAGAACAGGAAAAGCGCGAAGCCGAGTCCAACCGTGTAACGAAGGATGGGTATCCAGCTGGCTTTCTTTGCTGGTGCTTCGGCCTCACTCATGGCTGGTGTCTCCTCGCTGCGCCAATCTTGTCCCCGGCCCCGGTCAACTGAGGAAGAGGGGGGAACCTTTCACGGCCTGCTTCGTCAATCGAGTGGAATCGCCACCTCGGGCAGTGGTTCCCTGCCCGCCCACCCGGCGCAAGCGCTTCGGCCATCGGGTGGCCTTTGCTGGTCCGGATCGGGGGAGGGTGCCGGTGTGGCTCCATCCCTTGCCGAGGGGAGGCAAGCGGCGGGCCAGAATTGCGCCTCCGCCGTGAGTGTTCCTTGCCCCGGGCCACGCCGATGGCCGACTCTCCGGGGCTGGAACCCCTACGGGACCCGTTCGCTGCAAAAGGCGTTGGAGGTCCGCCATGATAGCGCTTGCCCTGCTTTCAGGCCGATTTCTAGCTTCAGGAGCGGCTATCGCTCCGCATGCCTCCCAACCGGCAACAGGACCCCGAAAGGGCTCTGAGTTTGTTTTGGTTATCCCCTCAGCTGAGGAATCGCATGATACGCAGATCGTTTCTGTCCGCACTGAGTGTCATTCCGGCGGTGGTGTCGCTCCTTCTGGCCCCCGCCATCTCTCCCGGCGAGGTGGGGACAGTGCCCCGCCCCACCGATCACGCGGCCCTCTCCGGAGTCCAAGGGGAGGCGAAACGCCCCCTCCTTGTCCGCGACGAGGGTATGACGGCGCTGCACTACGATTCCGCGCTGACAGAAGTCGAGGTGGACCGCCGCATTGAGGGCGACCTCGAGCGGCTTGGCCTGCCGCTGGTCAAGACACTCCTCGCCGGCCGCACCGTCATCGTGCAGGCCACGCGCGAAGAGACGGAACGGGCGCTCGCCGCCGCAGAGGACATGCCCATCGCCGGCATCTCCTCCACCTACCTGCACCGGGGCGACCCGCACCCCAGCAGCATCATCGCCTTCACCGGCCGCATGCTGCTCCAGTTCGGAGAGGACGTCTCGGAGGCGGAGAAGTCGGCCTTCCTCGCCGCGCAGGGCTTCACCCGCCTGCGGGAGAACGCCGCCGGCAGTGTCCTTGTCGAAACGCACCTCGAACCCGGCGAACACATGATGGAGGCTGCACGCCTCCTCGAACGTCAGGACCGCTGGGTCACGACCGCCCACTTCGAGTTCCTCTCCACGGCAGAACTCACCTCCATCAACTCGACCTCCATACGGATAGACGACGACCTTTTCCCGTCTCAGTGGTACCACTTCAACACGGCCCGGAACACCAACTTCCAGATGAGCCCGCCGAACGAGGACCTCAACACCCCGCGGGCCTGGCAGATCAACCAGATCAACCAGAAGTTCTTCCCCGGCACGACCACACGCGGCACCTACGGGCACGAAACCGTCATCGTCGGCCTCTTCGACAACGGCGTGCAGATCAATCACCCGGACTTGGCCGAGAGCATTGACGGGCGCTTGGGGATTGACTTCGTGGACGGCGGGACGCCCCTGCCGACCATGAGCCCCCTCGGCGCCCACGGCACCGCCATGGCCGGCCTGATCGCTGGGCAGCCCGACGGCAGGGGAGTCGTCGGCGTGGCGCCGGGCACCACGATCTACCCTGTGCGGGTCGTCCGGCCGGACAACTCCGTCTCCAACATCGTTCTCCTCCAGGCCCTGCAGGACACAATCTTCAAGGGCGTGGACATCAACGTGCACCCCTACGTCCTGGCCTTCGACCGGCAGGACGACCTTGCCAACGCCCCCGAGCAGGGCTTCCGCGAAACCTACGAGTCCGGCCGCGGCAGCGTCGGCATCACCAACATCGCCGCAGCCGGCAACTTCTGGTCGCAGGTCGAGTATCCCGGCCAATCACCATGGACCATCTCCGTCGGCGGGCACGACAGCCGCGGGCGCTTCAACACCCAGTCCAACTGGGGCGGCGTCGGTGTGGACATCACCATGCCCACCTACGCCGTGCTCCCGAACCAATCGCTGGACATGACGGCGACGGGTATCGCGACGACGGACCTGCGCGGCAACTCCGGCATCAGCGGGCCAAACCGTTTCGCCCCCGGATTCGAATCGGGTGACTACGCCGTGCTCGGGGTCATCGAGGGACTCGTGTCCTCGGGAGGCCAGCTTGCTGATGCTTATCGCGGCACGAGCGTCTCCACCGCCCTCGCCGGCGGCGTTGCAGCCCTCCTGCTGGCGGACGAGCGATACAACCAGCTCCCACCCCTCGTCCCCACCCCGCGCGAAACCCGTCAGGACACGCGCAACCGGGCTCCCGTCTGGCCGGACGACAGCACCATCTACAGCAAGCTCGTCCGCTTTGCGGACCTGCCCTCCGGCTCGTCGCCACTGTCGTTTGTGGACCAATACCACGAGCGACACGGCCATGGCAGGCCCAATCCCTCGCGGTTCCTCGCCGCCACCGATCGCTCCGCGGGCCCCAGCCCCACCGGCGAGCCTGATGGCTGGCCCACTCGCGATACCGGATTCCGCGGTCAGCTCGACCCCGATCCCATCTACGAAGCACAGTTCGCCTTCGAGGCACCACTCGACTACCTCGCCGTCGAGGTGGAGCCGGAAGACCCGGACGACCCGGACTCAGTGGCCGAGGCGGAAGCCCAGCAGGCGGCCCTCATCGCAGAGCGAACCTTCGAGCTGACTCAGGGATGGGCTCCCGACCCGGGCGCCAGCATCACCGCAGTCCTGGACGACGATGCACCCCCTACGGTCATCTCCCCGGCCCTGACAACTCTGGCCGCCCTCTATTACGAAGGCGAGGACGAGCCACGGGTACCCGCGGATCCCGAACCAACCGAGGAAGACGAGGATCCAGCACCAAACTTCTTCTGGGTCTGGACCGACAGCCTTCCCTTCGCGACCGAGGATTCCGACGACTTGGACGTCGCCGTGAACCTGGTCCACAACCCGGAAGGCCGCTATCAGCGCAACAGCACCATCCGTCTGCTCGGCCCGGAGTTCCCCTATACGGGTGAGCCCACGCCGATGGTCATCACCATCCGGTTCGCACATGAGCTCGCCGTGGAAAGCTCCCACAGCCCCGGCCCGGAAGCGGGCGATCCCACAAGGGTCCAGCACAGCATTGACGAGCTGGTTGTGGAGGTCCGCTATCAGGCGGACGAAGGCGGTTCGCGGTCTGTGATCGCCGGCGCCATCACCGGCGACAGCTCCTCGATGAGGAAGAACAGGCTCGAGCCCGCCAACACCATTGACATCGGCGATGACGAGGAAGTCCTCGTGGCCTCGTGGCCCGCCGGCTTCAACCCGCGCCTCCCGCAGGAGGAAATGATCATCCGGGAGTACAGCTTCGTCGCTCCCGCGCCACGGCCGGACGAGTCCATGGTCAGTCTGGCCGTCACACTCGACTCCGGACCCGGCTATCTGCCCACTTGGCGCATGACCGACGACGGCCCGGAGCAGATCTTCAACATTTTCCGCAACTACCGTGGCTACATCTTCGACCGCGTCAGGGTCGAGCGATTCACCGAGGATTACCTCGAGTACCTCTCGAAGAACAACTTCGACCTGATGGATGGCGTTTTCCCGGTCTGGACTGCATCACAGGATGACGTCCTGGCCGTACAGCCGTTCACCGACGGGGACTTCCACGTCAGCACACTCGTCGTTGCCGATCCCCACCCGCGCTATCTGGCCGATCGCGACAGCCTCTCGGACGTGTTCCGCCGGTCACCCCAGCGCCTCATGGAATCCTTTGACCGCATCACCGGCATGAAGTCCCACCCGCTCGTGGAGGAAATCCTCTTCACAACCACGGGACCCTCCGGCGACTTCCTCTACACCATGGGGACCGACGGGGCGCTTCAGGAGCTCCTCATTGATCCCATGCACACCCAGGGAGCCCGCGACCCGAGCTTCTCCATCATGGGCCGCCAGATTCTCTTCTCCTCCGAGGACTACATCCGCTCGGTCAATTACATCACGGACGACCCCGATCCGGACATCGAGGAAGTCATCTCACCGGGACACCCCTTCCTGACCGATTTCCGCACCCCGCTCTTTGACCGTGACGGAGCCGTCGTGCTTTTCGCGGCACGCCGGAGCGACGGAGCAGCAGATACCAGCCTGAATCTCTACGTCAGCACGCGCGTCGGGCGGGTGATCAATTTCCGCGAAGACCCGCGGGCGCCCTTCCTCCCCGGATGGGAGGGGATTGACATGTACGACTTCGACCTGTCCACCAGCGGGTCCCGGCTGATGTTCGTCGCGAATGCCTCCGCTCCGCCGGAATACGACGAAGCCGACCCCTTCACCATGATTGCCCCCGCCATGGCCTCCTCGGGGACCTCGATCTTCACGATCGAGAACTTCGAGAACGTCCTGCGCTACGGCGATCCGCCCGTCTATACGACCGTGCCGCTGCTTCCGGAGGACTCGGCTTTCAACAACTCGGCGCGGTGGCCCCGCATCGCACCCAACCGTCGCGAGATCGTCTATATGGCCTTCCAGGACCCGGTGAACATCAACCAGCCGGTCCGCAACGGCCGCATTGTACGCCAGCCCATCAACCCGGAACTGGTGTTCCCGCCCATCGGGCCGGTGGACCCACCGCCTCCGCCGGACGTCACGCCCATTCCCGAGCCCACCCCACCACCGGTGGACCAGGGCCGGGTCACCTTCTCGGGGGCCTACAACTTCGTGGACACCCGGCAGGGATGGACCTTCGGCAGCGCAGCACCCCTGCTGGACGCACCCTTCCACAACCACCACCCGAACGAGGGCGCACTTTCCCTGCGTTCGAACAACAGCCTGAACACCTTCGGGTTCTGGCAGTCCGCACCCTCCGCGATCCAGACATCGGAAGGCTCGCTCTATCTCTATCGTGCCCGCACCCGCGCCACCGATGGAACACCACAGGCGATGGTCCCCACGGTGCGCCTGCGTGCCAACGCCGCCAATCTGGAGAGCGCCTTCCTGGCTGAAACCAACAGCATGGGCGACCTCTCGCTGGTCCCCTCGGCGGGACAGTCGCGCAGCCTTGACCTGCTCTTCCGCACACCGAGGTCGGTCTTCCCCGCGGGTCTGATGGAGGCGCGCCGCTATCGCCTCGCCTTCGACCTGCTGAACATGCTGCCGGACAATGACCCCAACGGTGGCTTGGTCCTCGATGGCGTGGAGATATACCGTCTGGACGACCGCGCGAAGCACTACAGTCTGTTCTGCTTCGAAATCGTCAGTCCCAACACCAGCCTGACCCTGACCGCCCTCGGCGCGGACGGCACCCGGGGTGGCATTGACCTCGCCCTGCGGCGCTGCTGCAACGACCCGCGCACCGAGGAGCAATGCACCAGCGGCAGCGCCCGCGATGGCGTCACGCTCAACCTGACCGGTCTCGCCCCCGGGTACTACACCGTTGTCGTGGCCGTCGAACGCGAGCAGGACATCATCCTGGACTGGCAGTCCAGCTCGCCGCTCTCCCCGAACTGCGACGACGGCAGTTGCAGCCCGGTAAAGGCCGACTACGACGACAGCCGCGTGGCCTGCGAGGACCGCAAGCCGCTCGGTGGCACCTCCGGCGTCGCCGTCAACAGCACCTTCCACGACGGCACCGGCTTCTTCCCCGCCGTGCAGTGCGCCCCTGTCCCCAACCAGAGCGCCGTCAAGGGCCGCCAGACCATCTTCCAGCAGTCCTTTGACGACCCTGAGACCCGCGACATCTGGTTCAGCGGACCCGAAGG
>SLOM01000072.1 GCA_007132505.1 Candidatus Sumerlaeota bacterium | reverse complement strand
TGCGTAATCTTGGGATCTTCCGGCAGGTGCGGGTCACACGCGAGCCCACCGTGGACCCCAACGTCCGGAATGCCGTGATCGAGGTGGAGGAGGACCCCGCGGCGGCCTTCGTTGGCGCTTCGGCGGGCGTGGGCGAGGTCTCTGGGCCGACACTCACTCTTGAGCTCGTCCAGCCGAATTTCGCGGGCGAGGCCAATCGCTTCCGCGCCGCAGCCACCTTCGGCACGCGCAACACCGCCTACCGGCTGGGGTACTTTCACAGGTACCTCGGGGACTCGCAGACCTCCCTCGACCTGAACCTGTTCCGCACGACCGACCGGTTCCGCGTCTACCGGCAGCGCATCTACGGCTCCTCGGCGGAACTCGGGCACCCGATTTCGGAGCGGGAGAGGCTGCACGGGTTCCTGCGCTTCCGGGCCGAACACGTCCGGTTCTACCGCTTTGACCGCGATACAGACGAGAGTTTCGACAACTACCCCGTCCTGGCCGTCCGGCCCATGATTGTCAGGGACCACCGCGACAACGCCCACCTGCCCACACGCGGCAACGCCATCAGCGCGGGCATTGAGACCGGTATGGCGGACGGGTTCCTGTTCAAGATTCTCCACGGCTACGAGTGGTACACCCGGCCGCTTGAGCAAAGCAGCCTCGTTTACGCCTACGAGCACACCGTTGGCATAATGCCCTACGACGCACGGCGAGTAGGATTGAGCGAGCGCTTCTTCGTGGGTGGGACCGGTAACCTGCGCGGCTTCCGCGCCCGCGAGGTTGGCCCGCGGGACTCAAGAAACAGCGACTTGGCCATTGGTGGCTCGACCCGCATCACCCAGCGCCATGAGCTGCGGTACCCCTTCGCGGACTTCCTGACCGGCCGGGTATTCACGGATGCCGCCATTCTTGAGCGCGGCTTCCTGGAGCTTGGCAGGCCGCGTGTCGGCTCCGGTGCGGGCGCGATCATGGACTTCGGCGCCTTCGTGGCCGAGGTGGACCTGGCCACCGCCCTCGTCAAGCGGGCCGAGGACAAGAGGCAGTTCTTCCACCTGCGGCTCCGCTCCAAGTTCTGAGCGCCCCCCGAGAACAACCTTGATTTGCCCCCCGCCGGCGCGCAACGTTCGCCGAAGTTGACGTGGGGAGGCATCGCCACCGTGCAGTTCCGTTTCATATTCTTCACACTGGCCCTGACCTTGGTCCTGCCGGCCCAGTTCGCCCTGGCAGCGGATGATCCGGAGGCCCTGCTCCGGGAGATCTTCGAGGAAGAACCCGAGGAGGTCTCCAACGGCGGCGCCAGTGATGTGGACGAGGCGCAGGCACTCCTTGAGGACATCTTCCGGGAGGACGATGACGATGACATCCTCACCGACGATGATGCTCCCCCCCTGCTGATTGACGAAGGCCGTGAGCGGATTCAGGTCCGCCCCAGGGACCGCGAGGACGGGACACAGGAACTCATTCAGGACGCCGAGCCCGAAGCCACCGCAACCCCCGCCCCCACACCCACGCCCGACCCCTCCGAGGTGTTCGTGGCCATCGTGAACTCCCGGGTCCTCACCCGGGCGGAACTCGACGAGCGCGTGACCAACCAGCTCGAGCGCATCCGCGAGGAGATCCTGGAGCGGCACGGCGGAGTGCTGATGACGCTCGACGAGAGGATGGAAGTAGAGAAGGTCGGCGACATGGACGATCAGATGCTCCTCGAAGAGCAGGAGCAGCAACTCGCCGGTGCCATCCGCCTGGAGGAAGGCCGCGAAGTCCAACGCTGGGTGGAGCACTCGCTCCTCGCCGAGGAGGCACGCCGCCAGCGCATCGCCATCACCGACACAGCCTTCCGCGAGCGACTGGCACAGGCGGAGCGGGAAAGCGAACTCGACGAGGACACGATCGAGGAAGTCCTCCAGACCATGAACATGACACGCCGTGAGTACGAGCGCAGCGTGTACGATGCACTGCTCATCGAGCAGCTTCTGCAACGCTATATAGACATGAACTATACGGAGGCTGACTTCCGGCGCGCCTACGACAGGAAACCGGCCATGTTCTACGAGCCGGAGACCTTCAAGCTGGCGCACTTCACGATCACGCTGACAGGCGAGGAGACAAGCCGGCGGCAGTCCGAACTCCGCCGCCTTGCCCAGGACGTCCGTGACAGGCTCCGCAACGGCGAGGACCCCGATCAGATCTTCGAGCGGGATGAGTACAACCGCATGCACGAGGGCATCTTCGGCACGACCGCCGGATGGACGACTCTCCGGGAGGGAAACCTGCCTCCCCAGGTGCAGGCCGAAGTGGAGAAGCTGCGCGTCGGCCAGACGAGCAGCGTCATTACCCAGCAGCGCCGCCGCGGCGACGGGCGCGTGGTGCCCAATTCCTACCACGTCCTCAAGATCATGGACAGGAATGCCCCAACGGGGGACACCTTCGAATCCGCACTGCCAACGATCCGGCGCACGGCACTCGAACTGGCAAGAATACAGCTACTTGAGCGCCTGCGCAGGGCGGGGACCCACAGGATCGTCGTCAACCTGGGCGGCATTCCGCCGGACCTGATCCCCTCGCGCGAGGACCTGATCCGCCTGGAGGGGCGTGCCGAGCCGATTGATCTCCGGGACCGGGACCGCGACGACAGGGACTTTGAGGCGTCATCGTGACGGACGCGGTTCCGTCGCAGCCTGATCCTCCATCAGCTTTGCCACTGGCGGTGAGAGCGGCATCTCGTCAATGGTCTTGCCGGCCGGGTCTATCGCGACGAAGCCCAGCAGGTCGCCGTGTATGGTAACGATCACGGCGTTGCGCATGCTTTCGGATCGCTCCAGGTACCAGGTGCTTTCGACGGGCTTGACCTCCCGCGGGGGGACCCCCCAGGCGCCGTCCCCGATATAGACAATCCCGTCCACCACCTCCGCGTTGCCACGCAGCGGGACGGTGCGCTTGTAGGAGTGGTCGTGGTTCTCGAAGGCCATCCGGACACCGTATCGCTCGAAGAGTGGGACCCACCGCAGACGCAACGCCGTGCTGCTGCTGCCTTCGAAGGGCCGCACCGATGGCCATGCGGGGATGTGATAGACAGGGAAGATGTGGGTGAAGTGTTCGCGGGCGGCGAGTGTGCGCTCCAGCCACTCGGTCTGCGCGCCGGCGATCGGGTTCGTGTGGTCGGTGTCCAGAAGGATGATGGTCATGTAGTCCCCGAAATCGAGGACTCCATAACCGGGCTGGCCGGGCATCGCGAAGAAGGTGTAGTAGTAGGGTGCGGCGGCGGCACGGCTGGCATCCGTCTGTGTATAGCCGGAAATTGCCCAGTGGTAGCCTCCGCGAACCTCATGATTGCCGATGGCGGAGAGAATTGGCACCACCCGCCCGTCCGCGGTGACCAGGGTGTTCCTGATGGTGGTGAAGTACTCCACCCACCGCCATGCCTTGTCCTCGCGCCCATCCGCATAGGCCAGGTCCCCTCCCCAGACGATCAAGTCCGGATCATACCGCATGACCTCCCGGTTCATTGACTCCATCATGCGCCGGTCAACCATGACGTCGCCCCCGAAGGCGATGCGGATGGGCTCGTCCGCGGTTTCCGGCATGGTTCGGAAGCTGTAAATGCGGGATTCTGTGCCGAACCGGAATTCGTACACCGTACCGGAGCGGAGTCCGGACAGGTGCGCCCGATGGATTGTGCGGCCCTCGGTGAAAGGGGAGGGAAACGTCTCTATCGCCGCGGTATTTCTCCAGCGGAAAGCCCCGCGGCGGCGGTAGTCCAGTGCTTCGAGTGGTGAGTCCGCCAGCACATGCCAGTCAATGACGATGGTGGAGGTGGGATCCTCCGTCCAGGTCAGGTACAGGCCCGCAGGCTCCAACGTTCCGGGCTGCTCCGGCGTGCCGTAGAGGATGAAGGTGCCCAACAGCAGAGCGGTGGGCATGGCCGGCTTCCACACGGATGCCATTGCTCCTTCCGGGTGAATCACCGTGGAGCGTTGGCAAGTGAAGTGCCCCCGTCGAGCGAAATCGCCTTGGCCCGGCGGCGGCATTCATTTTTCGGTTTCAAGCGAACAGCTAGATGATTTCCAGCTCCTCCGGTGAGGGCAACGCCGGGAAGGGCGCGTGGGGCTCACGCTGGTACCAGAGCGCCGTGGAGGAGATGTCGTCCTGCAGCGCAAGATAGCGCGCCTTGCCTCCACGCGGCTCGCGCCAACCGAGTGCCTGAATGGTGACGCGCAGGTCCTGGTGGAACCGGATGGGGTCCATGACATGCCAGCGGTACATGCCGAAGCGCCGGCCCTGACGGGTTTGACCGTCGCCCTGGACGTGCTGGTGCAGGCCGAGGAAGGGAGTGCTGAAGGTGTGGTAGGTGCCCGGCGGCTGTTCGAAGTTCCATGCTCCTCCGAAGTAGTCCTCCGTGCCGGTGCCGCAGATGGTCGGGTGTTCCTTGTCCCCGTCCATGTAGAACTTGATCTCGCCTTCGCCCCACCAGCCTGCGTTGTTGACCTGCCAACCCAAGTAGGTACCGACGTAGTGTCCCTTGCCCGTTACCCCGTCGAGAAGGGTGTGAGGCTGCTTGTAGGGCAGTGGGTTGCTGCGGCGGAACTGGGCATGCAGGTACGCGGCGTTTTCCGGCACATCCGTCAGCGAGTAGGTCACCTGGTAATACAGCGCTCCGAGCGCGTCCTCCGTCAGGTTCTCCACGGTGATGCGGGCGGACTTGCGGAAAGGCATCGGCCAGTAGCTGTTCAAGCCGCCGGATGGGTTCACGGAGATGGGAAGGCTGTTGAGGTTGGCTTTCTCGCTCCAGCCCATCCCGAAGAAGTCTCCCAGCGGCACCTCGATGGAGGGTGTCTCCTCGCCGTCCCAGTAGACGCGAAGGACCAGCTTCCGCCAGTTCATGTGATGCGTTGTGACCCAGATGTGCTGGATGACGCCGGGACCACTGATGTCCGCCATGGTGAAGTTCATGTACGGATCAATGAGGATACAGGGAGAGACCTTCCATCCGGGGCCCAGATCACTCGCGGGAACGGCGCCGGGCCCGTCCTTGGACATGGCCCCTTTGCCCTTCTCGCCCTTGGGATTCTCAGCGCTGATGGAGCGCGTTTCCGCGTCCGACAAAACTGGCAGTCCGCCGAGGAACATCCCCAGTCCGCCTTGTATATCCATCTGTACCACTCCTTTCGCCACTGTCCGGTGGCCGATTACTCGATGCGGATCGTCACGATCTGCTTCGGCTGCAGGTCCACGGACAGGATACCCTTGGTGAGGGGCAAGGATTCTCCCACGGGATTGCTTTCGAAGTCCACGAGCCGGGCCTTCTTCGGTTTCCTGACGTTACCCGGTGCAGATTCGAAGATGAGCTTTGCCGCTTCCGCTGTGGGCTCGGGGTTGAAGAGCCGGACTTCGAGCGCCCCGTCCACGTCACGGCAGCTTGTCAGTACGACATAGCCTTCGAGATGGAACCATCCCGCCTTCGGCGGCAGGGCGGGTTCGCGGCGGTGGAGCCGCTGGTCGGCCGCGTGGATGTGCCGGTGGCGCAGGCCTCCGGAGAGGCGCTGCCCGAGGCGGAACAGCTCCGTGCGGTCGGGGGCGCCGCCGAGGGGGCGCACCCAGTAGTGGAACTTGTGCTCACCGAGCAGGAGCCCGTCCGTCTCACCGCTCTTGTGGATTGTCTTGCGGGTGCCCCGGAGGAGCGTCAGGGCCACGGGCCGGTCCTCCAGATCGCAGACGGCGCTCTCCATCAGGCCTGTGCTCAGCACGGCCAACCCGCGGTGTTGGTCGTGCACGGCCGTCCATGTCTGCTGCGGCTTGGTCTCCACTTCGAGTTCGGCATACAGGTGGTTGTCGCGGCGGAGTGCGATGGGGCGCTCCACCACGTCGAAGGCGGAGTCGGCCAGATAGGTCTTCGCCTCGGCGCCGGAGGGGAAAAGGACCCGGACACGATGGTCCTCGGCATTGTTGTGGAGGGTGGTCTCAACCTCCAGCCAGTCCGCGCCGGCGCGCAGACGCACGATGCTGTCGAACAGAAGTTCGGCACGCTCCGCGCCGCGCGCCATGACAGCAAAATCGAAGCGCTTCGGCACCGCCATCCGCGTCCGAATGCGGAGTGCGGCAATGCACGGTCCGTTTTCGATCACCGAGACGTCCGCGCGGCAGGCGGTGGAGAGCTGGACTTCGTCGTTCACGGCGATACCATGGAACCAGCCGTCGCCGATGTCGGCGCAGTCGTCGAATGTCAGGAGGTCCGTGTAGACGTTGCCGGTGTGCTTCGAGGTGACGGTCAGTGTGCCATTCGGCTGGACCTCGGCCCGCAGGTGTTCGTTCTCAATGGCGTTCGTTGCGGCGCGCAATCCCTTGTCCTCGGGATGCCGTGTGGGAACGCCCTCCTGGCCCTTGCGGACGGTGAGGGTCGTATAGCCAAGCGCCGGAACCTCCAGGGGCAGACTGACCCGCACCTTGTGGATCTTGTGGCCGTAAGGCAGTTTCGCGTCGAACAGCCGGACCGCTTCCTGGTCCATCTTCTGCGACAGCCGCTGATAGGGGACATCCTTGCCGTCCGGCCCACTGATGCGGAAGGCGGGCTTGCGCTCGAAGCCGAAAAACTCGTGGAAGTTCGGCCAGTCGGCGGGGATTTCCACTTCCAGCTCTGCCGGCTGGTTGTAAGCCTCGGGCAGGGGGTTGAACACCACCACGCGGAACTCGTTCTCTCCGACGTCACCTTCCACAGAGGCCGCCAGGTGGCGTGTCGCCTGAAGCGTAATCCTGTCTCCAATCTGACGCGCCTGCGAGAAGCGATACTTCATGTCCTCGTGGACCTGGTCTATACTGCATCCGCACATGGAATCGTGAGGATGATTCTCGATCAGGTGGCGCCATGCCAGGCCGAGGTAGCTCGTGTGGGGATCAAGGCCGAGGGCCCTTGCACCGAGTGCGAGCATCGGCTCCGCCCATTGGCAGAGCAGGTCCTGACAGAGGGCATTCTGCTGCTTGATCCACACGCGGCTGGAGAGCACGCCGTGAATCTGATGGCCTGATTCGAAAGGCACCCGGCCGGGCTCCCGGAGTTCACCCCGCACCCGGTTTGCGATTTTCCCGCGTTCGGCCAGCATTTCCGGCACGTATTCATCGAGCGAGCTGTGGACGAGACGGAAATCGCCGTCCTGCTTTTCCATCTCCTCCAACAGAACTGTATAGACGTCCTGATCCCATTCCTGGTGGTCGCCACCGTCGAAGAGAAGTACCGGCCCGATCTCCGTTTCGCCCGCTTCCTTCTCCATGTACTCGCGAAGGCGGCTGCGGACCGTCTCCGCATCGAAATCCTCGGCGTGGAGGTTGGCACCGCGAACCTTGAAGGCAAAGTCGCAGTACCCTGTCCCGTGATAGTGATAGCAAACGAGCTCCGACCCGTCCGCGCCTTCCCAGATGAGGTGACGAACCCCCTCGCTTTCAACACCGCGCCAGTAGAACCCCGACTCGATGCCGAAGCCCCGGAAAATCTGCGGCAGTTGGCTGACGTGGCCGAACAGGTCGCACACGAAGCCGGCGTTGGAGGGCTCGCCGCCGAACTCGCGGGCCACTCGGCGCCCCAGCTGAATGTTCCGGACGAGCGATTCCCCCGAAACCAGGAACTCATCCGGCAGAACGTACCAAGGCCCGGCAATCAACTTCCCTTCACTGACGAACCGCTCCACCTTGGCGCGCTTTTCCGGCCGGACTTCGAGGTAGTCCTCCAGGACGATGGCCTGTCCGTCCAACTGGAAGGGGCCCTTCAGCCTGCCGTCCTCGATTCCGTCCAATACCCGGTCGAGGAGCTGCACGAGCCGGTAGCGGAAGTCCTGAAAGGATTCGTACCACTCGCGGTCCCAGTGAGTGCTGAGGACGTAATGCACCTTGCGCATTTGGCTGTTCCGTTCTTAAATGATGGTTGTTGCTGCGTGACGCAACCGGTTACTCCGCTTCGCTTGGCGGCGTCAACCCGGCCTTTCTCCGGTCCCTTTTCCGGGGCGCAACTCAGCTCCGTGCAGGGTCAGTTGAGTGCTGATTGGGGGAAGAGGGTTCTCCAGCGGCCGTTTCGCCAGAAGACTTCGAGGGCCAGCAGCGCCTCGTCCCCCTCTTTCGT
>SLOM01000080.1 GCA_007132505.1 Candidatus Sumerlaeota bacterium | reverse complement strand
GAGTTGCCGGGGCGGGAGGGCCTTGAGCCGTTTCTGCGTACTTTCCTGCGTAAGGAGGCAGAAATTGCACCGGAGGTTGCACGTCCAGTTGGTGCCGACGTGCACTTGGCGGGGACGCGAGTGGAGCTGCGTGCGCCCGTGCCAGAACTCGCGCCAGTTCAACTGCGCGTTGGCGAACTTGATTTCCTCCCCACGGGCCCTTCGCAGCCGGCTCTCCAGCCGGCGGCGCTTGTAGGTCCGAACGAGTTCCCGGAGTGCCGACGCCAAATCCTTCGCTCCTTCGCCATGAATAGCGGTCCACTTCCGCCAAGGACGGGGCAGGCTTACAGCCCGATGGAAGCATCGTGCCAGTTGGGCTTCATCCCCAGCACGTCCACCAGCCAGCGGTCCACCGTGTCGTCACCCGACGGGGCCGCCAGGGCATAGTTGTTCGTTTCGCGGCGCACCGGGTACTCCCGGCGCAGACGGTCGAAATGGGCCGCCCAGTCGGCGTCCGACTCCAAAGCCAGTCCCCCACGGAGCCGTTCGTCGTCCTCCCTTATGGGGTAGGCGTGACGGAGCGCGGCGTGGATCTGCTGCACCGGCGAGGCATCCGGCAGCCGGACGACCGTTTCCTCCGGCGGGGCAAGCTGCACCTTCCAGGGGACCTTGCGGCCCGTGTATTCGCCCAGGGCCTCTGCGATCATGCGTGTCCCGTTCATCTTGCCGTCGAGCGAGTACCCCGCCACGTGGGGCGTGGCCAGAAAGCATTGCCTGACCAGCTCCCGGTCCGGTGCAGGTTCGTTCTCGAAAACATCCAGCACCAGGGTCACCAACCCTCCGCTGGCGGACCGCAGCGCCACTTGGTTGTCGAGCACGGGGCCGCGTGAGGAGTTTGCCAGCACCGCCCCCGGCTTCATCCGGCGGAGCTCATCCTTCCCGATCAGGTGCCAGGTTGGCCACTGGCCCACCCGTTCGAGCGGCACA
The DNA here is from genome assembly GCA_007132505.1 of Candidatus Sumerlaeota bacterium. Classification (GTDB taxonomy): domain Bacteria; phylum Sumerlaeota; class Sumerlaeia; order SLMS01; family SLMS01; genus SLMS01. The sequence continues at coordinate 7,231 of SLOM01000080.1, read as the reverse complement.
TGAAGCGAAACGAAGTCGCTCTGCTCCAAGAGAGCCTCCAGTGGAATGGCATCCCGCGCGTGCTGGGGGGGGAGGGCCCGGCGTGCCTCCAGCGGAGGATCGTTCACCAGCACGCGGATGCCGAGCCGCTTGGCCACGCGGGCAAGCTTCGACCCGATGGTTCCGCAGCCCACAATGCCGAGGGTGAGCTTGTCCCAGGCCGTGTTCCTGCTGACGCACCATTCCGCCAGCCCTGCCAGCACCCATTCGACAACACTCCGGGCGTTGGAGCCCTTGGCGGAGGTCCACCGGATGCCGGCGCCCTCCAGCCAGCGGAGGTCAAGATGGTCCGTGCCGATCGTGGCGGTGCCGACGAAGCGCACCGGCGTGCCCTCGAGCAGTTCCGCCCCGACGGATGTCACCGAGCGGACCACCAGCGCCTCCGCTTCCATCAGGTCCTCGCGCCGCAGCGCCCGGCCGGGCCGGAGGGTCACGTCGCCAAAGGGCGAGAACGCCTCAAGGGCCCAGGGAATGTCTTCATCAACGACGATATGCATCTCTTCGGGATTTCTCCGGTGTGGGGATGACGGTTGGTGGCAGAGGCTGACGGCTTGCAGGCCGTGGCGGTGTCAAAACTCGACGATCGTGACGCCGCCGCCTCCCTCGTCCGGCGTTGCGAACCGGTATTTCTTCGCTGCCGGATGTGTGCGCAAGTACTCATGCACCGCCTTGTACAACCGGCCAGTGCCTGTACCGTGGCAAATCTTGACGTAGGGGAAGTCCGCGAGCAAGGCCCGGTCGAGGAACCTGTCCAGCTCCGACAGGGCCTCGTCCACCCGGTAGCCGTGCAGGTCCAGCAGCATGGAGGCCGGGACGGAGACCCTTGTGGCCGGGCTGCCCGATCCCGCCGCCGGGCGCACCGGGTAGCCCCCCGTCGTGTACTCCTCCGCATCACGGAGTGCCTTGCGGAGGCGGCGGCCCTTCTTGGGGCGCTTGCGTTTCTTGCCCCCGGTGACCGCCCACTCCAGCTCCTCGGACTGCTCGCGCCGCTCTTCCCGCCGCTCCCGCGGGTCATGGTCGAGCAGGTCGTCCTTCCGGGCGCGAACCTCCAGCGACCCGATCGCCACACGGGCCTCCTCCCGTTCCGTGTCGAGCGCCACCAGCTCGCCCCATTGCCCGAGCGAGCCGACAAAGACCCGCTGGCCAGGTGTGAAATCGCCGCGCGCCACCTGCTCCTCGGCCAGCCGCCGGCGCTCCGTGGCGTTCAATTTCTGAGCCCGCAGAAGCTCCTCCCGCGCCTGGACCAACGCCTCCTTTCGCAGGCGCGCTTCCTCCTCGCCCGGCAGGCCGGCTATCAGGCTTTCGATCCGCACGCGAAGCTCCTTCGCCGCGTCACCCTGTTCGCGCAGGAGTTTGGCGCGCAGCTCCCGCCGCTCCTCCCTCAGGAGATCCGCCCGTGCCCGCAGGAGCTGCTCCTGCTCACCCAGCGTGTCCGCGCGGGCCTCCGCCTCGCGCAGGGCCGCCGCCAGCTTCTGCTCGCGCTCCTCCAGGCGCCGCAGCATCTCGCCCATCTGGAGCTGCGGCTCGCCCACCAGCTCGCGCGCCCGCGCGAGCACGGTCTCCGGCAGGCCCTCACGCTCGGCAATATGGAGTGCTTCGCTCGCCCCCGGAACGTCCAGCCGGAGGTGGAAGGTCGGCTCCCGTGTCCCCGGATCGAGCGAGAAGGAGGCGTTGCGCGCGCCGGGGGTCTCCTCCGCCCACGACTTCACGGGGGCAAGGTGGCTCGTTGTGACGGTGAGTGCTGCACGGCCGAGGAAGCCCTCCAGCAACGCCACCGCCAGGGCGCCACCCTCAACGGGGTCCGTGCCGGTCCCCAGCTCGTCCAGCAGCACAAGCGCTTCTCCATCCGCCCCCTGCCACAGTTCGGAAATGCGGCTGACGTGACCGGAGAACGTCGAAACACCCTCCTCCAGGTTCTGCGGGTCGCCAATGTCCGCCAGCACGCCTGAGTAGAACGGCAGTTGCGAGTCAGGAAACGCCGGAATCGGGCAGCCGCAGCGTGTCAGTACTGCGTTTAGGCCGATCATCTTCAGGGCGGTTGTCTTTCCGCCTGCGTTGGGACCGGACAGCACCACGCACCGGTCATTGCGCTCGAGCAGGATCGTGATCGGTATGCTCGTACCCGGGGAGCGAAGCTGCAGCAGCGGATGGTGCGCCTGGAACAGACGCAAGGGGCCACGTCTGGCAAGGGTTGGGAGATGCCAGCCTGCTCGTGCTGACTTGCGGGCGATGGATTGCAGGCCATCAAGCTCCGCCAGAAAGGGAAGCGACACCGCCAGCTCGTCGGCCTGTCCACGCAACTCCGCCGTGAGTGAGCGCAGAATCCGATGGACCTCCCGCCGTTCCTCGTCCCGCAGCGCCTCCACCTCGTTTCCCGCCTCCACCAGCTCGAACGGCTCCATATAGACAGTCTCGCCGGAGGAGGAGCTGCCATGGAGGAGACCCTTCACGCGGCCGCGCTGATTTGTCCGGACGGGCAGCACCTGGCGTCCGCCGCGCAGCGTCACGAAATTATCCTGCAGATAGCCGCGCTCATGGTATTGGGCCGCCAGACGGGCGGCCGTGCGGGCAAGGGCCTGCTCGGCAGCGTTCAGGCGCCGGCGGAGCGAGAAGAGCTCTGCCGTCGCGTCGTCCCGCAGGACGCCCTCGTCGTCGAAGGTACGTTCGAGGCGCTTCAGCAGCGGCGGGGATTCGGTGACTCCGGCAAGGAGCGCGGCGATGGCGGGGAAGTCCTCCCGCGCGGAGTCACGGAAGGCGCAAAGGGCGGCGGCCAGCTCCAGCAGTCCGCGCAGACGCGGCCAGTGCTCCTCCTCCAGCACGGAGCCCTCCACGTGCGCGTAACGGAGCAGCTCTGTCGCATCGAACAGCCCGGCCAGGCCAAGCGGCCGGTCCTCCTCGTGCAGAAGGATCAACTCTCGGACGAGCGCGCGGCGTTCCTCCGCCTCGTCGAACGTCCCGAGCGGTCCGAGCCCCAGCACGAACTCCCGCCCGAGCCCCGACGCCGCCTCCCGCGCAAGGATTTCGAGAACCTTCCCGAATTCGAGTATGTCGTCCCGCTGCTGATCCATCGCTCACTCCGGGGTTCAAACGCCCTCGGAACGTCGCCCCTCCGCCCCGCCTCTGCAAGGGGGAATGGGCTATCTATTCGCCTGCAATACGTCGTGCTTCCGCGAGGACCTGCGGCGAGAGCCTGAATCCGGCCTCGGACAATTCCTGAAGGAGGGGCGAAACGGAGGGGAGCATTCCGATCCGCTTCGCTCGAACGATCAGACCGACGGTGCCAATTACCGCGAGTCCCCGTTGTTGAGCAAACGAGCGTGCGTACCAGTCATCGAGCAGCAGCACGGCGCCCGGGCGGCACATACCGAGCATGATGACCTCCGCCTCGCCCTTGTGGACCCGGGAAGGGAAAACCTTCAGCGCGGAGGGGTTCGGAACTGGAACAACTGAAACAAACGCTGGGACCTCACCGACCTCGCGGGCTACGGCGGGGGGAATGAGGATTTCCTTGAAGGACTCCTCCAACAGGGCAAGTCGTCTCACTCGTTCCAGTACGATCAGGACCGAGCTGTTCGCGACCCCCAGCGCGATCACAGGTTCGCTTCCCGCTCCACTTCGCCCGGAGGATAATCCAGTACCGCCACACCGTGCTTCCCGGCGACCTCCATGAATGCGACCTTGGAATAACCGGCTATCTCGGCTGCCTTGCCAAGCGATACCCGGTGCTCCTCGTAGAGCTTGAGTGCGAGAAGCAGCCGCGCCTCCTCGACGCTGATATCGGGTGGGAGATCAATGGGCAGCGAAAGCATCGGACAGTACTCCGGTCAGGTTGCCGTAAACCGGCAAGGCCAGGCGCCCTGCCGCACAGAGCACCGTTCCCATCTGAGGCTCTCCCCTCCGCCCCGCCTCTGCAAGGGGGAATGGGCGTGCAGTCCCGTGGTGAATCTGTGTTTATCGTGTCCATCTGTGGTTTGAACATAGCCACGGATGAAGGGGATGAAGAAAGATGGGCGCAGCCGAATTCAGAGGCTGAATCGCCTGATCCCGATCCTCGGGGTTGCGAAGCTGATCAACAGTCCGGTCCTCAACCCGGTCGCACGGAGGTAGTTGAGGCACTGGGCCGCGTGCAGGTTGGTTATCTTCTCTGTGCACTTCAGCTCGACGATCACCTGCTTCTTCACCAATATGTCAGCAAAGAACTCACCCACGAGGACCGAATCATGGAACACCCGCACAGGCGCCTGCTGCTCCGCGGTCAGTTGGGCCTTGCGCAGCTCGTGCGCCTGGGCGTTCTCATAGACCTTTTCAAGGAACCTGGGGCCCAGGATATTCGCCACGGCAAACACGCAGCCAATCACTTGCTCCGTGATCTCATTGGTGGTCGGAGGCATTGTCCCTCCCGCCCATCCGGCCGGGCGGGGCGTGTCTAGTTCGATGCCATTTGCTGGGGCGGCGGAAGGTCGGGTGCAGGGATCACCTTGTGGCGGGTGGTGTCCTGTTCCCCCTCGATGAGGAGCGGCGTGCCGACCATGATGAGGTCGAACAGCTCCTCCACGTCCTCCGTTATCATGCCGACGCAGCCGTTGCTCGAATAGTGCCCGACCGTTTCCGGCCGCGGCGTGCCGTGGATGCCATAAAGGTCCCCCTGGAAGGACATCCAGCGGGTGCCGAGCTCGTTGTGGGGATCGCCCGGGAGATAGACACGGCCGTCTCCGGGCCGCCACGTTGGGTTGCGCTTCTTGTTCAGGATGCGGAACTCGCCCCGGGGGGTGGAGCCGGGCTCGCGGCCGGTGCGGACCGGGTACATCTTGAAGAACTGGCCGTGGTTCGTGAGCGTGAGCGTATTCGTAGAAATGTCCACGTGCAGGCCGAAGTCAACGTTCGGCACCTTGAGGCGCTGTCCCACGCGGAGCCGCCGCGGATCGTCTATATTGTTTGCCCGCATCAGGAGTTCTTCCGTCACGCCGTGGCGGCGCGCGATGCCGTTGATCGTGTCACCGGAGGCGACTGTATAGCTGATGTCTCCGTCGCCGAGGGCGGGGGAGAGCAGCTTGTCCAGGTTGATTTCGCCGAGCATCTTGGCCAGCTCCCGGATCTCGTCGTCCGCGCGTCCGTCCACCTCATTCATCAGCCTGTTTAGACGGTACCTTGCGGCGGAGTTGTCCCCGAGCTGGAGGTCCTGGCGCGCCAGCGCCACGTGCAGCCGCACCGCGCCGGAATGATTGGGATGGCGCTCAAGGAACTCCTCGACGGATTGCCGCAGCACCGGGTTGCCCACACCTGAGGACGCCACCTCGCTCGTCAGCCGGACCAGCTCCACTTCCGTCTTCCGTTCCGAGCCGGGGTATCGGTCGAGGAACGCCTTCGAGGCTTCGAGCGCCTCGGCGCTCCGGCCGGCCTGATCGAAGGCGCGCAGGCGGACAAACTCGCCTTCCTTGCCAAGCGTGCGTCCCTCGGACGACAGTTCGTCGAAGACCTCCGCGGCCTGACGCGCCTCGCCGCGCGTGAGCAGGCTCGCCGCGAGCTGGATGCGCTCGCGCGTCTCCTCTCCAGGCCCGCCTCCGGACCGGTTCATGCCAAAATATGTCGCTCCGCCGATCAGCAGAGCCAGGACTGCAACGATTGCCAGGACCTTGTTCATTGGTCGAAACCTCTTCGTTGAGGGGACTGGAGCGGCGCCATCGCGAGCGGAAGAGGTCCCCTGCCCGGGGAAGATAAGCCGCGCACCCCGAATCCGCCATTCGGGCAGCCAACACTGTCAAACAAAACCGGCAGCTCCGCCGGCCTCCAAACCGGCGGCCTGCCCCCGGGGGGCGGCCCCTCAGGAGCCCCAAACGCCTCGGCACCCCCACAACGCTCTCCGGCCACCCGCACGGTGCTCCTCCGGTGGCGCCTTTTGCCACAGCCCAGTCCTCCAGGCGTTCCATTTTTCGACGCGCCCGCGCCAGTCAAGCCTGCTGAACCGGCTCTGGCGGAAGCTTCTTCACGGCCCGGAAGTGGAAAAAAATTTGCAAAGCAGGAGGGTGGAAAGCCCGCATCGCCGTGCGGGCGGCCAGAACGGCGACGAGAAAGGACCAGCATGGACAAAGAAAGGAGGTGAAGGGTTATGACGCTGACGAAACTGAATCCGTGGAACTGGTTCAAGCGCGAGCAGGATAGAGGCCTTCAGCCGGTGCGCGGAGGCCGGCCGCTGGCGGGCAATGGTCTCCTTGAAACACCGTTCCGTCAACTGCACCGCGAGATAGACAGGATCATGGAGGACTTCGCGCGGCACCACCGGCTGGCCTTCCCGGCAGGTGACGGTGTGTTGCCGACGCATGCGGACGGGCCGGAGTGGCTCCACCCGGCACTCAACATCTCCGAAACGGAGAAGGAGTACACCATTTCGGTCGAACTCCCCGGTGTTGACCGCGAGGACGTCTCCATCGAAGTCGTCGGAGACAGCCTGCGGATCACTGGAGAGAAAAAAGAGGAGGCCGAAGAAAAGGAGAAAGGCTATCACCGGATAGAACGCTCATACGGCTCCTTCCAGCGGGTGCTTGACCTGCCGGAGGACGCCAACGGTGATGCCGTCGTGGCCAGGATGAAGAACGGCGTGCTGACCGTGACCATCCCGCGGAAGGAAGGCGCTCGTCCTTCCTCAAGGCGGATTGAGGTCCAAGCCGCCTGAGGGCCTCACCTCCTGCTCAATCACCATGCGAGAGTCCGTGGCGCCACACGCGCACGGAAACGCCGCTCTCACAAGCGGCGCTTTTTTTGTCCCGGTGTTTCGTCCGCTTGACGTGGGGCACAAGGATGCTCATCCATAAGCAGCAGTGTGCTTCTGGTCAGCGGCGATTCGTCCCCTGGAGGCAGCCAGAATGGAGTTCGATCACCTGCCCGGCAGGCGGCGGGCCATGACGCGGAAGACCATTCTCATCACGGCCGCCGTTTTCGTCCTCCTCATCGCTTACGCCGCCATGGTGGTGTTCTGGCTCCATTTCCATTCCGGGCCGCGCGATTTCGTTCTGAAGAGCGGCGAGACGGTTCTCATGACCCGGAAGGAGTTCGAGGAGCAATTCGCTGCGTTTGAAAAAGGGTCCACCTTCCCCGCCGACCGCCTTCCCGAACTGAGATATACGGAGTACGAACAGGGTGACGGATATCACCATTTTGCCCTGCAAAGCGCCTCGTCCTCTAGGTGGCGGCACTC
>SLOM01000163.1 GCA_007132505.1 Candidatus Sumerlaeota bacterium | reverse complement strand
GCGGTTCCAGCCCGACGAGGCCATCCGCATCGAAAAAGAGTGCCACGACGGCGGCCAGATGCTCCTCCACCATGTCGAGCGGAACGTTGAGCCTCCCGGACCGGGGGTCGAGGAGACGGGCGTTCACGCCGTCATGGGAATCGAGGACCGTCCAAGGCCCGAAACCAGGGGCGCTGCTGTCCACCTGAATGAGGGCTGGCAACAGGCCGTCCGGCAGATGGCCAAGGGAGGGGGGAAGCCGCGCCTCGCGCAGGTGAAGGGGGGGGCGGCCTTCTGCGAGGCCCATCTCTGCGATCTCGCCCGGGGTCATGCGGCCGAGCATCTCAAGTTCTGAATCGCTGAGCCGCTGGCCGTGGCTGTGGCTAAGCCAGGTGAGCACGGCGGCGGGGTAGGCGTAGCGCGGCCCGGGCGCCCGCAGGATGCCGTTTGAGTCGTATCGCCAGTGATCAGCGGGAGGCTCTGAGGGTGTGGGCTCCGGGGCCGGCGTCGGTTCTGGCGTTTCCTCCGCCACAGCCACCTCCACGGGATCAGGGGCGGGTTCCTGCGGCGTGGGCTCGGGAGCCGGGGTGGGATCGGGTTCCGCAATCGGTGGAGAGTCGAAACCTGTCAGCAGCTCGAAGTTCTGATCCTCCGGTTCCGGCTGGGGTGTTGGCTCCGGTGTGGGCTGCGGCGTGGGGGTGGGCTCGGGTGTGGGCGTTGGTGTTGGCTCTTCGCGGGCTTGGCGGGTTCCTTCCGCGATGACTCCGGAAAGGGCACCCTCGGCGATGGCCTGCCGGCGTGCCTGTGCGGGGGGTGTGGTCTCCTCCTGCTCGGGCTCGTGGGCAGTTTCAGGCTCCGCCGGTGGGGTGGCGTCCGCGACCTCCACGGCGGTGGGCCTGGCATCGCGTTCCACCCATTCGGAGATCCCGTAGGCGACCGCGATCAGCCCGGCAAGGACGAGCAACCCGAGGGCCCAGGAGGGCAGGCGGCTGGCGGCCGGCAACGGGCGCATGGGCTCGAGCGGTGGTGATTTCCGCCAGTCCGTTCCGGAGGATTGGCCGCGCACGGGAGGCGGGGCAGGCGTTGCGGCGCGCTTGCGGCCCCGGGAGGGTCCATCCACCTCGCTGATGGCGCGCTGGGCGCACTCCTCGTCCACACCATCCTTCTCGCGCGTGTAGGCCACCAGCAGCGCCCGGTCGCAGACGACGTTCACGCGCCGGGGCACACCGCCGCTGTATTCGAAGATGCGCCGGAGCGCCTTCGGGTCGAAGGGCACTTCCCGCGACGGTTCCGCCACGCTGAGGCGGTGGGCCACATACTCCTGCAGCTCCTCGTAGCTGAGCGGCTGAATGTGGAAGCGGACGGTGATGCGCTGGTTGAGCTGTTCGAGCTCCGGCAGGTCCAGGATGTCCGCCAGTTCGGGCTGTCCGACCAGAGCGATCTGGATGAGCTTGGTGGTTTCCGTCTCAAGGTTGCTCAGCAGACGGACCTGCTCGAGGGCGGCAGGGGAGAGGCGCTGCGCTTCGTCAATGAGCAGGACGACGTTCCGGTCCTGCTCGTATTCACCGAGGAGGAAGCGGTTCAGCTCCTGCAGGAGTTCGCGCTTGGAGGTGCTGTTCGCAGTGATGCCGAACTCGGAGTTTATGGCCTGCAGGAGTTCAAGGTCGTCCAGCTCCGGGTTGAGGATAAGGGCGACCCGTACCTGCTCGCGATCGAGCCGGCCGAGGAGCGCGCGGCAGATGGTCGTCTTGCCGCAGCCGATCTCGCCGGTCAGGGCGATGAAGCCCTTGCGCTGCTCGATGCCATAGTGGAGCGCGGCGAGTGCCTCGCGATGACGCTCCGAGAGAAAGAGGAAGCGCGAGTCGGGCGTGATGTTGAACGGTTCGTGCTGGAAGCCGAAGTAGTCCAGATACATGGGGTTCCCCGTGGCCGGAAGGGGCCGTTTTTCCCCGGTTGCAGAATCGGATGAACCGTGGGGAGGGGCAGGGGTTCGCGTCAAACGGGATTGGAGCCGTTTCGCTTGCCGCCGGAGCTTTCCGGGGGGTTAGACTCTCCTTTTCTGCAGGATTATCCCAAATCCCGGAGCAGTGCCGTATGTACCTCGAACCCGGAAGGCCCGATCTCGGGTACCTCCGTCACCTCTTCTTCGCCGGTCTGAGCGATTGGGGTTCTGAAACCTTCAAGTACTACATGGCCGAACTCGACGACGACGGGAAGCCGGTCCGCTGGCTCTTCGACTCCGTCGTCCCGGAGTATCAGCTTCCCTCGGGCAACTACCTGGGTGCCGACGTCAACATCGGGACGACCATGTCCGGGGAGGGGAACTTCTACGCCGTCCCGACTCCGACGCCCGCGCACAAGAAGGACTGGGACACGGTCCTGGACCTCTACTTCGCGAAGGGCGGCGAGCTGGATCAGCTCGACGAGCAGGTCGGCGCGTTGGCGAAGGTCATCGGCGAGCCACCCCACCCGCGCAACGTGGTCATCGTGATGCCCTACCCGTCCCCCCAATTGTGCAAGTTCGGGGAGCTGGATGGCAGGAAGCTCAACTTCAGCGTCCTCGGGCAGAACCTTGCCAAGGCGTCGGAGGACCGGCTGGAGGCCCTCCTGTGGTATGCCGGGGAGGTGGCCCGCCGCTGGGAGGAGAAGCCGTATAGATGGCTGAACCTGCTCGGATTCTACTGGCCGTTCGAAACCGTGTACCGTTCCTGGGATATAGACGATCACTGGGTGCTGAAGCACCTGCGGCCGGAGGTGAAGGCGCTCGGCCTCAAGATGACCTGGATCCCGTTCTGGGCGAGCTGGAACGTGCATCTTCTGGACGACTACGAGTCGTATTACTTCGATGCGGCATTTCTGCAGTCAAACCATCTCTTCTACAAGAACATCAAGGGCGTCGGCGAAGCCGCCCGCGCTGCGGAAGCGCGCCACGCGGGCGTCGAGATGGAGTTTTACATCGAGCAGGAACACCATTTCGACCCGGTGGTGGCGCGGGAGAAGATGGAGCGGTTCCGGCGCTACCTGGATGGCGGGGTGGACTACGGCTACATGAAGAATTCCGCCTGCGCGTGGTTCCTCGGAGGAGGCGTCATGCCGAAGCTTCACCAAAGCAGCGACCCCACCGATCGGGAGACCTACCGGGACATTGTGGCATTCATCCACGGTGAGTACGAGAAGAAGGGGGGCTAGCGGCCCCTTGGGCGGCGGCGCGAGGCGGAGAGCATGAGCCCCGCCGCCGCTGCTCCGAGTGCGGTGAGGAAAAGTCCCACACGGTAGGAGTCCGGCTCGTAGAGCCAGACCAGCTCGTGCTCGCCCGGGGGCAGGTCGAACTCGGTAAAGAGCAGTGGATTGTGCTCGATCACGTCGGCCGTGGCGCCGTTCAGGATGACTCGTGTGCCCGGTCCGGCGACGTCGTGAACACGGAGCAGGGTCTCCTCGGCGGCGGTCACGGAAAGGCGGCGTGCGGCGCCGGAACGCTCGGTCCATCTATATTGTGCAGGCGGTTCCGTGTGGGTGTGCGGTACAGGGTCGGGGAGGGCGAACAGCCTGCGGCCCGCATGGGGAAAGTCCGCCACCAGGGTGATGTCGTCTCCCGCCTCGGCGGCGGGTGGCACGAGAACGTGACTGATTCCCCACGCGCGGAACCAGCCGAGCGTGTGGAGTTGGTGGAAGTCGTCCAGCTCCTGCTTTGCGGCATAGGTGATGGGGTGGTAGCCGTTCACGGCGCGTCCGTCAAAGAGGAGGGGCCGAATGCTCAGTTCGTTGACAAGGTCGTGCACCTGCAACTGGAGGCCATGCTCCATGAGATAGACATCGAGGTCACGGGGGGCGAGGAACTCCACCTCGTAGCGGTCCCATGGAAAAGCGATCAGGAAGTGGCGGTTTGCGCGGAGGAGATCTGCCGCCTGAACGAGTACGATCCCGGTGAGGAGGAGGGGAGTGAACCGGCGGATACGGGGAGCAGTGCGGAGCCAGCCGCGGACTGTGTCGGTCCCGAAGCCAGCCAGGACCGCCAGGGCAAGCGACGTTCCGGCCATGAAGGTGCCCGGGCTCCGGAATCCGTCAAAGAAGGGAAACGTCTCGTACAGCGCGCGGTAGAAGGGAGTATAGCTTCCGAATCCAACGAGGAGGAAGAACGCGGCAGCAAGCAACCAGAAGAAGACGGCATTGATGCGCTGGAGCCTGCCGAAGAGCGCCAGGAAGGCAAGCACGAGTGCCACCCTGCCGATGTAGTCGCTCACGATGCGCTCATCGCCCCACTCACCCGTATAGACATCCCCCATGACGGAGCTGCCCCGGTGGCGGGGGATGGCGTACTCCAGCACCTCGGCGGGGGGGTAGCTGGTGGCTGTGGCCTCCTCAAAGCCAATGCCGGCGGCCCGGGTGGAGAGCCGGGAGGTCTCGTAGCCGGGGAGGAACTGCGCGCCGGACAGCATCAGGCCCAGGAGCAGTCCCCCTCCAAGGAGCAGGGCCACACGGCGCCAGTGATGCTGGAGTTTCCGCCGGAAGAAGACACTCCAAACGGCCAGCCCGGCGCAGAGCAGGGCCCCCGTGTAGGCTATCTGTGGATGACCGGCCAGCAGCATGAGGGCGAAGGACACACCAAGGAGCACACCGCCGGCCGTACTTCTGCTTAGTCCGTGAGGCCGTGACAGCAGCACCGCCCCGGCCGCCATCCAGGGGAGCCACGAGAGCGCCATCACCTTCTGAAAGTGACCGGCATGAACGAGCGTCACCACATGCCCGGAGAGCCCCCACGCAACCGCCACCATGAACGCGGCCGCCACGGAGAGGCGCATCGAGCGGGCAAGCACGAAGCCGCCCCAGGCTGCCAGCCACAGGCAGAGCGTCCAGGCAAACCGCTGTGCCAGCGTATAGTGCAGGAATTGGAAGGGCCATGCCTGTGGCGAGAAGGGAGTCCAGAGGAAGGCCCCAAGGGCCGGAAGTCCCGCCTGAATCCCGGGCATCCAAAGCGGAATCGAGAACGGACGCTCCGCCATCTCCCCCTGCACCCACTGGTGCACAATGGCGTCGTGGGTAAGCGTATCCGTGCCGAACAGGAACCAAGGTTCTCCCGCGGCGGGGAGGTCCCGCACAAAGAGGGAAAGCTGTATAGAAGCGAGTACAAGAAGGAGGAGGGGTGCGATGCGGCGAAGGAAAGTGCTGCCGGGAGTCCCTGTCACGACTCTTCAGATCCGGAGGGGGTCAGGGGCAGGAGGCGCTCCGCGAGCTCGATTTCGCGCAGCAGGTTGGCGGGGATATCCCGGGCCTCCTTGCGGACCTTCTGAAGGCGGGCTCGCAGGTCCATCGCCTGCTGGAGGTGGAAGCTTCCCCATCCGGGGTAGACCTCGGAGAGTGCCTGGCGGAGCGTGGTGCTTGTCTCCTCGTCCAGCTCATGTCCGGCGATGTGTTCCAGGATGGCCTGCACGGCGTGCGTTGGCTTCGCCTCCATGGCACCGGACTGGTCCCAGTGCGCCGCCACGGGTGGCATCGAGGTGGGGTCTTCCTGCCCTGGCTCCAGCACGGCGAAGCCGGGGCTTGGCACCTCGGAAAGCGACTCAACGAGGGGGGCAATCCCCTCCTCCCTGGCCAATGCCGCCAGGATGACACGCCGCACGCCGCTCAGCCGGTCAAGCGCCGCGAAGTGGGCAGGAAACGCCTCCGGATCAGCCTCCAGCATCGCCCCTTCGAAGTACCCCTCGCGGTAAGATGGCATCCAGGGGACAAGGGACTCGCCGCTGGGCGGTAGTTTGCCCAGCACGAAGAAGAGGACCTGGGATTGGACGCGGCGGACCCGGGCCTTGATGTTCTCAACGAACTTGGTGAGCTGGTCGTGACGCCAGTCCATGACAGCGCGGAATTGCTCGAGCGCCGGCTGGTCGAGGTACTGTTCGATGTCGAGGCCGATCTCGCTCTGCAGGCGCGTGAGGGAACTGTACCCAAGGTGCATCCACGTGTTGGGGTCAGATGTGGGGCAGGGGGTGCGGCGCAGGTCGAGAACGACACCATCGAAGGGGAAGCCCTCGGCAAGCGTAACGAGCATATTGCCGATGAAGCGTCGGAATTCGATGGACGTCCAGCAGAAGAGGCCGGGGACTTTGCCATCCGCAGCGCACTCGAAGGTTCCTCCAGCGTTCTTTGCGAGCCAGCGCTGGTGGCGGCGTGCGAGCCAGCCGAGTCCGCCGCCCCCGGTGGCGCCCGCGGTCAGCGGGTCAATGTAGAGCCAGACCGTGAAGTCCGATTCCGCGAGCATCTCGAGCAGGCCGAGCGCCGTGGTCGTCTTTTTGGGAAGGACCGTCCCCCTGCGGTCCACCGGCATGAGGGGAACGCCTCCCTGAAAGGCGGGGAGTATGACTGTATTGTAGCCGCGTTCGCGCAGCTTGTGCAAACCGGCACCGACGGTCTCGAGCGCTTCCAGCCACTCGAGTGTCAGGACGCAGGCGCGTGTTTGGAGCGGTAGGGTGTCGGTCTGGTTCATCGGTTGCTTTGGCTTTGACAGGGAGGCTCGGGAGACAACAGATATCTACTTTGCCGGGCAGTCTGGTCCGACGGTCAGGCTGCCTGAGTCTTCCGATTCCGGCATCTTATGCAACGACCTGCCAGCAATCTCGCCGAAGCCCAAAAGGAAGATCGCGCCGGCCTGCCGGAACGCCAAAGGAGGATGCCTCCGGCGCGCGCGTCAAGGCAAGGGAGGAACGAGCCCGCGAGCCTTGAGCTGCCACCGGGTCTGACGATCGAGCGGCTGCTGGAGGTCACGCCTGCCGACAGCCGGGACCTCGTGCGCTCGGCCTACGACCTCGCCGAGCAGCTTCACGCAGGGCACAAGCGCGTCTCCGGGGAGGCGTACATACACCATCCGCTGGCCGTGGCCTGGTTCCTTGCCAGCCTGAACCTTGACGGTGCCTCCATCGCCGCTGGGCTCCTCCACGATGTGCTCGAGGACACCGAGATTACCCGCGAGGAACTGGCTGACCGTTTCCCCTCATCAGTGGTCGCCATCGTCCAGGGCGTAACCAAGATCACCAAGATGAGCTTCATGACGTCCCGCGAGGCGCAGGTGGAGAACCTGCGCCTGATGATTCTTGCCATGGCGCAGGATATCCGGGTGGTCATTGTCAAGCTGTGTGACCGGCTGCACAACATGCTGACGCTCCGTCACCTGCCGGCGGAGAAACGCCAGGCCGTGGCCCGGGAGACGCTTGATATATACGCCCCGCTTGCCAACCGCCTCGGCATCCAGCGCATCCGCGTGGAGATGGAAGACCTGGCGATGCGGTGGCTTCACCCCGAAGCCTATCAGACTCTTGCGAAAACGGTTGCCGCCAAGAGAGGCGAGCGGGAACAGCTCGTGCAGGAGTCCATAGAGGAGCTGCGTCGTTTCCTCGGCAAGCAGGGCAAGCACCTTGAGATTACGGGCAGGCCGAAGCACTTCTACTCCATCTTCCGGAAGATGCAGGACCAGGGCCTGACCTTCGACCAGATATACGACCTGAACGCGTTGCGCATCATCTGCGAGGACGAGAACCAGTGCTATGAGGTGCTGGGGTTTGTTCACTCGCTCTGGCCGCCGCTCCCGGGCCGCTTCAAGGACTACATCGGGATGCCGAAGAAGAACCTCTATCAGTCGCTCCACACCACGGTGATCGGACACCAGGGAGCGATTACCGAGATACAGATCCGCACCCGCGCCATGCACGAGGTGGCGGAGTACGGCATCGCGGCCCACTGGATGTACAAGGAGAAGGGGAGCGAAATACAGAAGGACGAGCGTCTGAGCTGGCTCCGGCAGCTTACCGAGTGGATTACCGAGATGAACGAGCCCACCGGCCTGCTGGAGACGCTCAAGCAGGATGTCTTCGCAGACCGCGTGCTGTGCTTTACGCCCCGCGGCAAGGTGATCGAGTTGCCTGCCAACGCCACGCCGATAGATTTCGCCTACGCCATCCACACCGAAGTGGGGGAGCGCTGTACCGGGGCGCGCATCAACAACCGCATGGTGAACCTTCGCACACGGCTTCAGAACGGTGACGTGGTGGAGATCATCACGTCCTCTTCCGGCCACCCCTCGCGGGACTGGCTGGACTACGTTGTCACGGGCCGTGCGCGGCAGAAGATCAAGCACTGGTTGAAGGGCCGTAATATAGACGAGTACGCGGAGAACGGGCGCAAAGCAATCATCCGGCTTCTGCAGGAACGCCAGCTTCACGTCACACAGGCCGAGTTGGACGAAGCGCTGCTCCGGCTGCTGCCGATCTACAAGTTGCAGAACACGAATGACTTGCTGGTGGAGATTGGCTTCGGCTCCATCAGCCCCCAGGCAGCAATCGCCCGCATGAACCCGGACTGGGCCGGCAAACCGAAACACCCCCAGTCGCGAAGCAAGGCGGAGCGCCGGCGCACCACCGGACCCATCGAGGTGGAGGGGCTCGAGGGTGTCGAGACGCGACTGGCAAACTGCTGCTCACCGATTCCGGGTGACCCGATCGTGGCCTTCGTGACACGGGGACGCGGCGTGACCGTTCATCACGAGCGATGCGCAAACCTCGTTCGCGCCCGCCGGGAGGAGGCCGATGCACCGCGGCTCATCCCCGCGCGATGGCGGATGGAGGAGGACGCACACCACACCGTCACGATCTCCGTGGAGGCGCTTGACCGGAGCGGTCTTCTCAATGCCCTGACCAGCATCCTCAGCCGGCACGACATCTTCATCAACAGTTGCAGGACGCGCTCAGACCACAAGAAGGGCACCGCCACCCTCCAGTTCGAGGTGAACGTGCGGGACGCCCAGCAGGTCCAGGATGTACTGGCTGCCATGCGCGGTGAATCGTCCGTCCTGACCGTGACGCGCAAGAAGAAGGGCAACGGCAACCACTCCTGAGGCCATGCCCGGGCGCTCGTTGCCTCACCTGTTCCACCCGCCAGAGTTCGCTGCTCCGTCCCGTCCTCCCGAGTGCAGGCATGGGCACGGGGGCAAGGTACTCGTGGCGGGCAGCGCACCTTTGTTTGCCCTACTGAGGTCAATCCGCACCGAGCGTCAGGACGCGGGCATCCGGAGGCCGGATGGGCCCCGCCCGCTGCTCAGCCGCACCCCGGGCGAAGCGCCGGTTGACACCCGGTTTCCTTGCGCAACAGATGAATCCGGCACAAAGCCATTCCTATTCGCTCACATCCGATAGCCCACCCGCCGAGGAAGCCTTGCATCATGCATATCACCGTCCCGCAGAACGAACTGGATCAGGCCGCCACGATCGTTTCGAGCCTTAGCAGCCGGTCCACCGGACCCCACCCCGCCCTGGGGAGCCTGCTGATTGAGGCCGGCGAGCACGGAGTGCAACTGCGCGGAACCGACTTTGAGTCCATGGTGCAGGTCAATGTGCAGGCCAAGATCGAGCGGCCCGGGCGAATCATCGTTGCCGCGGACACCTTCCGCGACCTGATTAAGCTCCTTCCACCCAAGAGCGAGGTCGTCTTCGAGGAAGTATCCGGCAAGGCCCACATCTTCACGGAAGACAACGAGTACAACCTGATGACCGATCCGGCGGACGACTTCCCGGATTGGAACACCGAGGAGCCGCTGTCCAGCTTCCAGGTCTCCCAGAAGGTCCTCAAGAGCATGCTGGAGGCCACGATCTACGCCCTTCCCATCAAGGATCACCGTCGGGTCCTCCTTGGGGTGCACTTCGATCTGGCGGACAACAGGCTCCAACTGACCGCCACGGACGGGAAGAAGCTCGGCCGCGTCACGACTCCGATCCCTGAGGTGGAGGGGCAGCAGAAGATAACCATGACCGTCCCCCGCAAGCTTGCGGAGAACCTTGTGCGCAGTCTGGGCAACGAGGGACCGGCGGAACTGGAGCTCGGCGAGCGGCAGATCACCGCCCGCTTTTCGAACGTCCTCTACCGCTGCAATGCGCTGGAGGGGAAATACCCGGACTGCGATGCGGTCATCCCGAAGGAGTTCCCGATCCGGATCGTCCTCAACCGGGAGAGCTTCCTCCAATCGGCGCGTCGGGCCGGCGTGGTCACGGACGAGAAGAACCGCTCGATCATCCTGACGTTCAGGGACAACAAGTGTCACTTCCGGTCCATGGCACACGACGTGGGCAACTTCCACGGCGACCTGAAGCTCGACTATACGGAACCGGAGCTGGAGATTGCTTTCAACTTCCAGTTCCTGGCCGAGACGCTCTCCTCCTTTTCGGACCCGAACGTGATCCTGCACGTGAAGACCCGGAACACGCCGGTGGTCTTCAAGAGCCGGGAGGATGACAACCGGCTGGCGCTGCTCATGCCGATCAAGCTGTCCGAGGCGAGGGCCGGTGCCGGAGCCGCCGCCGGCGCGGAAGCAGAAGACTGATCCGCCGCGGGATCCTGCCCGGCGCTCGAGATGAGTGAACACCTGCCAACTGCCTCCGGCCCTCCATCGCCGTTGCGGCTGATGCTGAAGCGGGCAGTCATTGCCGTTTTCCGCCTGCCGGAGGGCTGTCCTGTTCCGTTCGGCCTCCTCTGGCGGCTTGGCCAGCTTGTCGGGATTCACAGCCGTGTTCCCTGGCCCGTGCACTTTACGAGCACCATCCGGGCGCCAAGACGGGTGAAGCTCGGGAAGGGCACCTTCCCCGGTGACTCACCCAACTGCTACATTCAGGCGCTCAACGGCATCGAGATCGGGGACTACTCGAACCTTGGGCCGGGGGTCGGTCTGATCAGCGCCAATCACGACCCGCTGGAGAACGGACGCTGGTTGAAGGCGCCCCCCATACGGCTGGGGAGGCATTGTTGGCTCGGGATGAACTCGATCGTGCTGCCCGGCGTGCAGCTCGGGGACTACACGGTGGTGGGTGCAGGCACAGTGGTCACGAGGAGCTTCCCCGAGGGCTATTGCGTCCTGGCAGGCAACCCGGCCCGCGAAATCCGCAAGCTACCACGCGAATAGTCCCCCTTGGAGCGTCTGTGCGGATTCCCGCACAAGCGTTGCGGAAGCCTCACACCGAGGTGTGCGGAAAACCTTACACTCCCTCGCTCACCCTCTAGCCCCGAACACCATAGAGCGTTGATATAGTTGGCTTTGGAAGAGCGGCGTCATGCCCCTCTTCGCTTGGAGCAGCGGTTGCTCCCCATGACGGCGCAGCGCCCCCCCACCTCCTCCACCAAAGGGAGACCGCCGTCATGAACGAGTACCTCAACGAAGACGGACTTCAGGACTACCTCCGGCAGATCAGCAACCACCGGCGCCTCACCGCACAGGAAGAGGTTGAACTGGCCAAGCGTATCGAGGCGGGCGATGAGGACGCGCGAGAGGAACTCGTTAGCTCCAACCTGCTTCTCGTGGTGAAGCTGGCCCTCAAGTACCGCAACTGCGGGGTCCCGATGGTGGACCTGATTCAAGAGGGAAATATCGGTCTGCTGAACGTGGCGGGGAAGTACGACTGGCGGAAAGGGTTTCGCTTCTCGACCTACGCCGCCTTCTGGATTCACCAGGAAATACAGAATGCCGTGCGCAACGGCACCTCGATGATCCGGCTCCCGATCCGCAAGTCCCGTCTGCTCGGCCGTGTGAAGGACGCAATGGAGCAGTTTTCAATGCACGAGGGCCGGGAGCCGGGCATCGAGGAGCTGGCGCACTTCCTGGGCGAGGACGAGCACAAGATCGCCGCGGTCCTTCCCTCCCGCGATCCGGTGGTTTCGCTGGATCTGGTTCAGAACGAGGACGGGCGCAGCCTGCTCGACACGATTTCCGATCCCGCCCCTTCCGCGGCGGACCGGCTGGACGAGAAGCAGTCCCATGCCAGGGTCCGTGAAGTGGTGGCCTGTCTGCCGGAGATGGAGCGCCGTGTCCTGCGGGAGCGCTTCGGCCTGGATGGAGGCAGTTCACTCAGCCTGCGGAAGGTCAGCCGGCGGGTTGGCCTGAGCCAGGAGGGTGTGCGGCGTGTGGAGCAGCGGGCGCTGGGACGGCTTCGCCGGCCGGCCTACACGGCTCAGCTACAGGGAACGCTCACCGCCTAGCCAATCCTGCAAAGGTGCCAAGAGATTTCTGGGGGCCCGGCGCGGGCCCCCTTTCTCGTTCATGAAGACGTGTTGGGTGTGGGCCCGGGCAAGGACCTGTTCCTCACCCTTCCGGCGTACCGTATAGTCAAAGGCAAGGCGGAGCACGTCGAGCTTCGTGATCTGAACCCCGATCTCCAGCAGGTCATCGTAGTAGGCCGGGCGGCGGAAGTCCACCTCGGCGCGGGTGACGGGGAGGAGGTAGCCGAGCCGTTCCCACTCGGCGTAGCTGGAGCCGGTGGCGCGCAGCAACTCGGTGCGCGCGCATTCGAAGTAGACCAGATAGCGCGCGTGGTGAACGAAGCGCATGGCGTCCGTGTCAGCGTAGGAGACCCGGACTGTATACACGAATTCCGGATGGAGCGGGTGGCTCACTCTGGGATGAAGTCCTTCTCCATCTCGTGCAACTCCTTGTAGTCGAGCACTTCGCCGAGCTTCATGGAATTGCGGAAGCGGCCGAGCGCAAGATGCATAAGCGACCATGTGCCGTGCGTCTTGTGCGCCACGACATCGCCGAGTTCGTCCTTTCCCCAATAGACGGCTTCCCATGTCTTCCCTTCGCCGAAGGGGATGGATATCCGCCGGCCGCGGACGAGCTGATCATCGTCTCCCTGTGCCTTCATCTCCCGTGGGTCGGGACGGGCCGCCTGCTCGGTGGGAGCTTCCATCTCGCCGGTGTAGGGGGGGATCTTTTCCCGGTCCTCGTAGCGTGTGAGGTTGAAGACGATGAGGTCGCGCTCCCAAGCACTGGCCTGGGCGATGAGGCTCAGGTGCTTGCGGCTCATCAGGCCAACGGGGAGTATGTCGTAGTTGTAGAGCGGCATGCCCTGTGGCTTCGCCGTTCCGTCCTCCTCCAGCATATAGACGACGTCGTAGCCCTTCTGCGGGAGTGTCTTCTGGAAGACTCCCATGCCGCCGTCCTCGAAGGAGATGATGGTCCCTTCGCGCATCATCCCTTTCTCGTCGTAATACATTTCCTCCGGTGACTCACCGCGCTCTTGGGCTTCCTGGCGCAACTCGTCTCTTGTGGGTGCGGCTGACTGCTCGGGAGCTGGCTTGGGGGCGTGTTTGGCCTTTTTCTCCGGTGACTTCTCGGACTGGCGGGAGGGCTGCCGCGCGGGGCGCTTTGGCTCCGTGCGGCGGTTTGAGGGGGGCTTGGGTGCCTCCTCTTCGATCTCGCTCCAGAAAGGACGGTCTTTCCCCGGGGGTGCCTCTTCGTGGCGTGACTTCTTGATCAGCGAGTCGGCGAGCTTCTTGATGTAGTCCTCGGCGTCACGGGAGAGGCGTTTCTCCTCCTTGTCGTGACCGCCGGTCCCCTCCGGTTTGTGTCTGAAAGAGAACATCCATTCTTTCCTTGTATGCCAGGCGTTGCGTCCCCTGTGGTGCTTCCTCGTCTCCGTCCTTCGCGGGCACACTGATGCCCTCTTCTGTGACAATCCCTGGTTGTGGGCAAGGGTGATCAGGGCGGCCCGGGTGTCATGCTGGCAGGACCCAGCCATTCTCCCGGAGATACAGGAGGAACTGATTCCCCATCCTCTCCTGGCCGATTGTGGTGTTTGGTCCGTGCCCCGTCAAGACGCGGTAGCTGTCCCGGCCCCATTCCTCGCACATTCTTCGGAGCGAGCGGGCCATCTCTTCGGGTGATCCCCCCGGCAGGTCCGTCCGTCCGATGGAGCCCTGGAAAAGGAGGTCACCGCCGAGGACGAGCGACTCCTCCCGGCAGACGATGGCGCAGCTGCCCGGCGAGTGGCCGGGGGAGTGATGGACGGTCCATTGGCGTCCGAGTCCGTGGAGCTCCTGACCGTCATCCCACTCGTGCGTGGCGCGGGAGGGGCGCAGTTCGATCCCGATCCACGTGGCACCGGACCGGACAGGGTCGGACAGGAAGGGGGCCTCCAGGCGGTGGATGGAGATGGGCGCTCCTGTGGCCTCGGCCAACGGTCCGTTGGCGTTCACGTGGTCAATGTGTGCGTGGGTGTTCCAGATGGCTTCCACCTCACCGCCGATCTTGTTGACGAAGGCGAGGAGCTCCTCGGGATCATCTCCCGGGTCCACGACCAGGATCCTGTTCGATTCGGGGTTGCGAAGGATGTGGCAGTTGGCCTGCAGGGGGCCGGTTGGGATACTGTGGACTTCCAGTGGTGCGGTCAAAACAGGTCCTTCCTCCAACAGAAGAGGTGATACTCGCGGCTGCTGATCGAGGGTTGTGCGCGCCTTGGTCCGTCGAAGGTTTCGCGATAGAGCATGTAGCGCCAGATGAGGCGCCAGTGCCGGCGGGCGCGCTCTGCGTCCTCCTGGTGTTCGGTGCCACTTCGGTAGTGTCCGGGTATCCAGACCTTCCAGATGTCGAGCAGCTCTTCCGGTGGTATGGGGTCGGGTGTCCAGAAGCTCATGCCGCGGCCGGAGACGACGTTGTACTTCTCCTCCAGCTCAGGATAGCGATGGCGGTCGGCTTCGCGCAGGAAGATGAACTCCCATTCCTCCTCAATGGCGCGGGAGGCGTCGTGCCCTTCCGTGAACCCAATGTCGCGCAGGTACCAGCGGGCGGACCAGACAACGGCGGTGAGCGGTTTGGAGAAGACCCTCACCTCCTTGTGCCGCTGGGGATTGTTGTAGTCCTCCACGAAGACGTGACGATTCGTGGCTTCGTTTCGCGCAAGGGGTGCGATGCGGTGGTACTGCTGGATCATTTCCATGGCGGCCTTGATGTCGGGGCTCGTGGGCCCATAGGCCATGCGCTCGCGCTGGTCGTCCGCGTTGCGGAAGTTGAGGTTGAAGGTTGTCTTGACGTTCCACAGTCCTCCGATGCCGAGGAGCAGTATGAGCGTCAGTATGGCCGGCGCGGGTCGGCGGAGGTTCCGCCCCTGGAGGGCCTGCTGCACGTAACTGCCGGCGAGGAGGATCAACGGCAGCATCGCGTGGATGCCGACCTGGGGAACAGCTTCGCGGGCGTAGCTCGCCACACCAAGTGCCGTCACGAACCACCAGACCAGGAAGGCGTGAAAGCGCTGGCCGCGCGAAATGGCCTGCCATGTATAGATCGTGGCGAAGAAGATCAGGATCAGGACGATGGCGAGCGTATAGCCGCCGTCGAAATTGAAACTGGTGTCGAGGTGGCGCTGAAGGGTCAGCGGGTTGCCGACTGCGCCGCGGTAGAACAGTGGTTCGCCATCGCTGTAGAGAGCAGCGCCAAAGCGCTCGCGCCAGAAGTCGCTCCGGAAGAACACGAGCGAATAGGCGGCCAACCCGGCCAGAGACGCAGGTACGACCACCCGGGCAAGCCGGGGATACGCCAGGAGCAGCAGCCCGGCGACGATCGAAAGCAGCACGAGCCGGCGCAGGTAGGGAACGTTCAGCGGGACCGGCTCCACGGCACCAGCGGGGAGGAACTCCAGCCCACGGAACATGAAGACATGGAAAGCCCCCGCGGCGATGGCGATGAGGAAGTACGCGAAGCCAATGGTGCGGGACCAGCGGACGGCAAACAGACCGCCGAACCATGCGCCAAGCACCACCAGCACCGCCGGCAGCTCGTACACAAGGATGTCAAGCATGTGCTGATAGAACGGGCCGGAGATACGGCCCCACTCGTGCTGACCGCCCCAGTAGGCCCACGTCTTGGAGTAGATTTCGAAGGGACCAAGGCGGAACTTGAAGAACGTCGTGTAGATCGCCAGATAGAAAACGATCGAAAAGGCGATGGCGCCGAGAAGGTACCAACGGCTGGCGTGGAGCAGCCTCCACAGATCGGCCACGAACTCGCGGTGACCGAGCCGGCGGTCTGCTGCGGCCTTGAGCAATGCCCCGCCTGCCAGCAGTCCCACGAACAGCAAGAGGTAGGCACGGCGCCAGAATCCGCCCTCGCGCATGGCTCCCGCGTCCGGTGCGGTCTCCGGAGTCAGTTCCATCCAGCCAAGCGCCAGTGGAATCGAGCGCACGTCCCGCAGGGCCCAGTCGTGCCCGATCGCCTGCACGACGTCCCGGTCAAACCGGATGCCCTCGAAGACCTGTGTCAGTACGAGGACGATGATGATCCCGAACACCGCCGTGAACCACCAAGGGCTCGGGAAGGCCGGAATGCGCTTCAGGAATGTGCGGTAGCGGGGCGACTTCCCTTCAAAGAAGTACGACACAATATCGTGCAAGACCAGGAATACGAGGAATGAGACGATGGAGAAATAGACGAAGATGGCACTGGCCTTTGTGTTGAAGAGCGCCGTGACGGCGACGATCGCCGACACCCCCCACGCCGCCTTGCCGGTCCGCCACCAATTGGCAAAGCTCGCCACGATCCACAGCGTATTGAAGAGAAACAACGCGTCCATGTGCAGGAAGCGATTGAAGAACGCAATACCGGGGGAGAGGGCGTAGAAGAACAGGGCAAACCAGGTGCCCCACTCGCCAAGCCAGTAGCGCAGCTTCCAGATGAAGAAGAATCCGCCGACGCCCAGCAGCGCCGTCCCGAGCCTGACCGTATAGTCCGACACGCCGAACAGGTGGAAGACCAGGTTCTGCAGGTGCAGCATCAGCGGCCCGTGCAGGATGGGCAGGTAGGCATAGCGCCATTCCAGGAAGAGCTGCGCATGGGCGTAATAGACGAAGAGCAGCTCGTCGTGCATCATTGTCTTCGAGCCGATGTCCCAGAGGCGGATAAACCCGCACAGCAGGAGCAGCGCGGCGAAGACGGCCCACCGGTAGCCCCTCGCGAAGGGATGATCGTGGAACTCGTTCGGTGCGGATCTGACGAGCGGTGTGGTCATTGCTCATCACTCCGCCAGGGGAGGGGGAACTCCTCCGGCACGGCGTAGACGCGTGTGCTGGGGCGTTGCGGTTCGCGGTTGGTGTCCTCGCGCGAATCGTAGACCATTTCGAAGCCCCAGTCCTCGAACCTTTCGGCCAGGCCGGGGCCGAAGTCCGTCTCCTCGACTTCGCCCACGGCCACGAACGTGATGCGGTATCGGCCGATCAGGCGGCGGACGAGATTCTCGTCCGTGGAAGTATAGATGGCTTGCGCGTTGCGGACCATGGCGGATGTGACCATGTCCATCGTCACGTCGTTCCTTTCCACCTCCCGGCGTAGGCGGAGCAGCTCATGCCGGTCGAGGGCAGGGAAGACAGACGCGAGGAGGCGCAGACGGCCGGAATCGCTGGACAGCCGCAACGTGCGCTGCAGCTCGA
The DNA here is from genome assembly GCA_007132505.1 of Candidatus Sumerlaeota bacterium. Lineage (GTDB taxonomy): Bacteria > Sumerlaeota > Sumerlaeia > SLMS01 > SLMS01 > SLMS01. Next base: position 8,364 of record SLOM01000163.1, on the reverse strand, counting down.
GCGGGAGTGGCTCCTGCATGTCCGGCAGCAATTGCCGGAAGGGGTTCGTGAGATTGCGCAGCTGGCCCGCCACGTCATCGTAGTACTCGGCCTTGAGGTGCCCCGGCGCGGGCTTGGCGCGGCCGCGCCACTGCGACTGGTGGTGCTTCCAGGAGATGATGGTGCGCAGGCCCGATCCGCCGGAAAGGCGGCCGTGCGGGCCGTAAGCATGATCTCCGGGCGATTCCAGGAGGCCCTCTCCGCGGGGAGCGTTCTCCTCCAGCCAGGTCATCGCGAAATAGTCGTGATGGTTCCGCGGGAAGTGCCGCAGATGGGTGATGGCATCCAGGGTTTGCTCGCGATAGACTTTGGCGTAGTTCACCCGCGCCTCGGCGGTTGCCGCGAGCGGCCAGGTGCCGAATTCCCGCGTGCGGGTCACTGTGGAGGTGAGTGGATAGTAGAGGCCAAGCACGAGCAGCACCCCCGCCACCAGTCCCGCCGGCCACCGGCAGAGCACCCGTGAGGCAGCGGCGCCGAGTGCTTCCTCCTCCCGGACAGCGGGGCCTTCGATCCACCTCAGCACACCCACGGCCAGCACCGCGCCCGCGGGAATCCAGAAGGCGAGGAACCAGACCTGGGCCACCTGGGTTGGGAGGAACTGGTCAAGCGTCCACGGTACAATGACACCGCCGGCAATCAGCAAGCCCCACCAGCGCGAGTTGAAGAGAAGCTCGACCGGGCGGTACACAGTTACACGGCCCCGGGCCGCGAGCTCGCGCACGGCCACGACCATGCCACCGGCGAACATTGGCCAGATGACGTAGTATATCTTGAAGAGCGTGTTGTACCTCTCCATGTACCCGGAATAGTCGTCGTCAAAATTGAGTGCCTCGACGAACCACGCCCAGAAGAACGCAAGGGAGAGGAAGACCCATGCGGGACCCTCCGCCCGCCGGCGCGTCTCGACAGCATTGACCACGCTGAAGACCATGGCAGCGAGACAGATCGCACCAATCCAGTACCCGAGGTAGTTGCGGGCCAAGGCTGCCAAAAGCAGCGCCCCCATCGCGATGGCGAAACTGACACCAGGAGGGCGACTGCCAGCCGGCCGCGCAATGCGCCACAGCAGAAACACCAGCACCGGCAGGAGGAAAATACCCCAGTGCATCACGAAGTCGCCCAGGACCGTGCGAATCTCGGCTGGGAACGGATTGACGGGAGATGCCTGCCAGAAGGCGGGCCAGAAGCCAACCTCCGCCATCGTGACGTCGGGGGAGAGCACGGGTGGGAGGACGCTCTCGAGCAGCCGGCGGTCCGGGTGCAGCGGAGATTCGAAGTAGGAGTTGAAGGGGATCGTGACGAAGAGGCTCGCCGCGCCGGTCAGCCCGAAGAGCGTGGCCCAGCCGTAAAGGCGGAGGCACCAGGGCTTCGTATTGCGGAGCGTGAGGAGCGCTACAATGAACGCCAGAGTGCCGAAGATGGCGGCGTCCCTCAGCGCGGGGCCGATCAGGCCGGCGTCCTGGAAGCCTTCCTTCGGGCCAAGCATCGCGCCCAGAGCCACCAGGATCAGCGAGCCTGCCGCGAGCACGCCGAAGCGTGCCGGGCGAGAGTACTCCGGAAAGAAATGACCGCTGAGGGGAAGCCCCGCCGCCAGCAACCCCGTGGACAGCAACAGGAAGAGCGGACTGCCGAAAACCGGCACCCGGGCAGGCATGGAGTTCCAGGCGAGCGCCACTGCGAGGCAGGCCAGCAGGAGCACACCGGCGAACCCGATCCATCGCCAGGCACGCTCCGGATGCTTCACAGCAAGCCACCCCACGAGCAGTACCAGTCCGTACACGGGACCGAGTAGCACGGCGTCCCACACGTTCACGCAGAAGACACCGCCGATGAACAACGCCATGGCGGTCACTTCGGGCCAGGTGCGCCGGAGCAGCACCGACCCGCGCTGCACGAGACGGGTCCCCTTTCGAAGGAACGACACACAGGCGGACAGCGCCAACAGGGTCCACGGAATGGCCAGATGGTGGGGGTGATGGTCGCCCAGGATGGCGCTAAAGTAGGGAAATTCAGTGATCGTGCCCGCGTCCGCGATGTTGCGGGGGCTCCCCTTGACCACTCGGCTGGAGTCCCAGAAGCGGACGAAGGAGAAGTTCTCCCAGGAGCGCCAGAGGTCCTCCGGAGCGGGTGGTGAGGTATCCCAGTGTGGCAGGGCTCCCCATTGGCGGGCGAGCACCTCCCGGGCGGGCGGTGCTCCGGCGGCCGCCGCGTTTTCCAATGCCTCGATGACCCGATGGAAGGGCCGAAGCGGATCGTCCTGCCTCTCCACGAGCGCTTCAAGTTCCGCCACCATGTCCGGAATGCGGTCCTGCCATGCCAGCCGGTCCATTTCCTCGAGAAAGAGGTCATGGTTCCGGACAGTCTGTCGGCGGAGGGCCTGCCGGTAGGGCGCGGACTGAAGGAGCTGCATGAAGCGTGCTCCCGCGCCCTCCTCCTCGGGGATGGCCCGGGCCCCGTCCAGCAGAGCCTCGAGCGTTTCCGGTACCTCGCGGCTCTGCTCCATGCCGCGTTCGAGTTCGGTTATGGCGGCGGTGTGACCGGCTTCGGGGAGGGTTGCGGCGGCTCCGGCGGCCTGCCGGGCAACGTCGGCAGGGATGCCGGTCCGGAGCTTCCATTGTTCAAGCTGAACGCTCTGATTCCACTCCCATCGCTGGCGGATGTTCCAGTCCGGTTCGCGTGTGAGCCACTGCCGCCACGCGTCGAGGTTGCCGAACAGCCCGATGGCGGCGGCGCCGAACAGGCCCCACGCCATGCCGGAATGCCAGACCAGGCGTGACCGTCCCCGCCATCTCATTGCCCTGCGGCGCGTGGTCAGGTGGACGAGAGAGAGCGTGAAGCCGAACCCGAGGGAGAGCGTGAGCCCGAAGGTCGTCGCCAGGCCGAGGTTGAAGGCTTCGCGTGGCGGGGTGCCGCTCAGCTTGGCGAGTGTTGCGGTGGTCAGGTGCCCCAGGTAGTAATAGTTGATGGGGTGCCCGTCGAACCATACGTCATCCACGGGCATCCAGCGGTCGCCCGTGGCGGCGTTCAGATGCGTGTAGTTCCCCCATTTTTCCGCCTGCCAGAGGTTCAGCTCGTAGGTGGCCCAGGGGATGTGGGACCTGACATTGGCGAAGAAGACAAATCCCAGAACGAAGAGAAGAACCGAGACGGCTCCGGGCACGGCCACCAGGCGGGCAGTGCGGCGGAGTTCCGAGCGCTCGTCCCACCAGCAGGCCACCGAAGCCCCACCCACAAGGAGCAAGGCCACAAGGATACCGAGGGCGTTGTGCGGCAGGGGAACGATCGCAAGGAGGAAGAGCACCCCGGCAGGGTAGTGGAACCGCCAGGCGGACTCGTGGGGCACATCGTGGCGCGAGACCCACATGAGGGAGAGTGAGAAGCACAGAAAGGCCGCGCAAAGTAAGGCCAGACGGGAAACGGCAGCCGTGATTCCTGCGGTGAACCAACCCTGCGCGAGCAGGAAGGAGAGGAAGACCGTGAGCAGGATGCCGACGCCGGGTGCCAGGCTGGCCCCGCGGTCCGCCAAGCCACGGAAGAGGCGCAGCGTCAGCGGCCAGCCTGCCGCCGTCAGGGCAAGGCAGACAAGAAGCCACCCCCACAGGGCGCCGAAGTTGCCGAACCACCAGGAAATGTCGAGGAGTTGACCCATCCGCTCGTCTTGCCGCGCTGCCTTCGCGCCCGCCGCGAGCGGCAGGCCGGAGTGTTGTCTGCAGATAAGGGGAGCTGTCTATGTCTCCGAGGGCAAGAAGGTGATTCCGGGCGGAGAGCGGTCAACCTGATTTGCCGGGCCGGAGCCGTCCGCTCTGAAGGTGCAGAACCGCCGCGCTCTCCTCTTCGCGGTCCCCGGGCACGGGCAATCTCAACCCCGCCAATAGAGTTTCGAAATTGGTGTTGACAAACACAGGGAGCGAGGAGCACGTGCTAACTAGGTGTTTCTGGTCCCCACTTTTTTCCGCCGGAAGCACCTGAGAACAGCCACCCGACGAAAGGAGGTAGGCTTTCATGAAACGGACCCTCGCGGTCTTGCTGGGCGCGTGCGCCTTCGTGGCTCTCACCTTTCCACTCCGGGGGGAAAACCGCCAGTTCCTCGTGTATGAGGACTTCACGGATTTCCTCACTGCGGTCATCCCGCCGGACTGGACTGTGGAGGATGCGAATGCGGACGGCTTTACCTGGGAGGCAGTTGAATGGGGTGGTGCGCGGGGCGGTCCCTCCGCGCGCTATCTGGCCGGACCGGACGCACCCGCGGACGACTGGCTCATTCTGCCGCTCCTCCCCTTGGAACCCGGCGTGGAATACAAGGTGGAATTCCACGTGCGCGTCACAGATCCCAACCTGCCCCACAGCCTTGACGTCGTTGTGGGCACCTCCGCAGCCGCCGGAGAGACGGCCGCCAGCTTCCCGTCCATCTCCAACAGCGATCCCGAACGTTACGAAGCCACATTCACTGTCCTCGACGCGGATGACTATCACGTGCAGTTCCACACCACGAGTCCCGCCGGCTCCCTTGGGCTCTTCCTGAGCCGCGTCATTGTTTCCGAGCCGGAGGAGGACCTTACGGCCGTCCTGCAACTGGACGCCAACGTCTACCATCCGGACGAGCCCAACGTTTTTGACGGCGACGAGGAGATTCGGCTCCTTGTCTTCGTACAGAACGACGGGGCGGACCCCGTGACGCTGAACGGCCGCCTGGCCGTTGGTCCCGAGGATGCTCCTGATACCGTGCTGGCCTACCGTATAGTCGGACCTGACGGCACCATGATACCCTTCGAGGCACGGGTGGCCACGGCGGCACCATTGCCGGACGACTTCCGGGATACGGAGCCGGGGGCGTTCGCCTTCAAGTTTGACGACCTGAACAACGGGGTCTTCGACCTCAGCGAGCCGGGCGACTATACAGTCCAGGCTGTCTACAGGAATGTTCACCTGCCGGAGACCGGCACCGCATGGCGCGGTATTCTCGTCTCGGAACCCTCAACCTTCACCGTCGAATAGGAGGCCCCACAGCCATGACACGCTTTGCCGCGGTTGCGGCCGGATGGCTCATTGTGATGGCGTTTGCCATCGGGCCTTCGGAATCAACCGCTTTCCCCACAACCGACCCGGTCGAGCCAACGGCTGAGCAGCGCCGGGAACTCGAAGACCTGAAGAATCGCGCAAGCAACGCACTTGAACGCTACGAGCATTGCCGTGAACGGGAAGCCGCCGCCCGCGAGCGTGCCCGCCATTTTGCACACCTGGGTGACTGGGAACTGGCCGCGGCATGGCGCCGGGCAGCCGATGCGTGGCGCCGCGCGGCCGAGGCATGGCGCGAAACCGAACGTGTCATACGCCTCTGGCTCGTTGACAGAGTGGATGCGCACTTCAACCTGGAGGCGCCTCCCGGCACGAGCTACGAGTACGACCCCAACAGCCGTTCCGCCGCATTTGTCCCCCGTCAGGGCACCACCAAGGACTCCAAGCGGGTCATCTTCTGCCCCAATGCTTTCGAGCACTGCATTACGTGGCTCGCCAGCGTCAAACTCCACGAACTCCGTCACGCCTGGCAGGTGCATAATTGCTGGTCGGAACAGGAGGGCTTCTGGGGTGACTGCACTTTCTGGGGGCATCTGGCCGAACTCGACGCATACGGACAGATGGAGCTGGCACACGACGCAGGGACCATCGTCCTGCCGGACTGGATCAAGGACCACGTGCGGAGGAAAATCCGCGAACACCTGCGTGGTGTGCTGCGAAACCTCAACTTCGGCATATTCTTCCAGCTGGACCAGCTTGTCGTCCTCCCGGGAACGGAGAGACAGGCAGTCCTGACAGTCGTAAACTCAACGAGCGAACCGCGCGACTTCGTCATCGAGGTCGCGGACGACCTCGGGTGGGACATTTTCCCGCCGGACGTCGTCGAGCTCAGCCTGGGTCCGGAGGAAGTTCAGCACCTCGAAATCATGGTGGCCGTCCCGCCTGATGCCACCGCCGGGGCGAACCGGATTCAGGTGTTCGATCACTCCCTCGATTCGCCACTGCCCATGGACACGCTCTACATGGTCGTTGTCCCCCATGTGCGCGTTCACGTGAACGACGCTCCCCTTTTCTCGGGAGCACCCGGAACGGAAGCCGTGTGGGAGCTTGTGCTGACCAGCCCCCGTCCCTCCACCGACCCGGTGGATGTGACACTCGAATTCAGCAATACCGAGGGTTGGGATATGCAGGCCGGCAACGGCGGCCTCCCGGCGTCAAAGTCCGTCGTGAATGTGACAGTATCCGAGGATGATCCTGCAGTTGTCATCGGGAGCATCCTGCTGGACACACCGCCTGTCGCGGAGTACTCCGCCGCCATCATCGAGGTTACGGCCATCCCGGACGGAGATCTGGATGCGGCGGTAACGGCCCAGTTCCCCGTCACGATCGAGCAGCTTGACCTTGGCCCGGTTGGCTTTGAGTTCCCACCGCCCGGACTTCCCGTTGCCGGAGAATCAACGCCGATTTTCCTGGACGTGATAAACTCCGGCGGCTGGGCCGTGGACTCGTTCTTCGACATCACCTTCGAGGTCAGGGGGCCGGATGAGGATGGTCCGGTTGTATATGAAGAGCGGCAAACTGCGGAAGTGCCGGAACCCGGCGAAGTCATCACCGTCGAGTTTCCGGCTGCCACCTTCCCGGAGCCGGGAATCTATACAGCAACCATCGTCGCACCAGCCCCGCTTGCAGACAAGCAGGACACCGGCGTCCCCGACTCGGACCCGGACAACGACGAGCTGATACTGACTTTCGAGGTACTTGAAGCGCCCACTGCCGTTGATCAGTGGGGCATCTTCTGACCCGTTGTTCTCCACCATCCCGGAGCCAGGGCAGGCCATGAGCCACCCGGCTCCGGGAGACAGGTTTCCGTGGCCTTCGGCCAGCATTCGGAGGACAGCTTCATGACATCCTGGACCCCCAACACCTTTGCCGGGTGGCTGCTGGCGGTGATCCTTTCCAGCGGGCCTTCCCTGGCCATTGCATTGCCAACCACAAAAGCCACCGCGCCCTCCGCAGACCAGCGCGCGGAAATCGAGGATCTGAAGAACAGAGCTGAACGGGCTCGCGAAGCATTCGATCGCGCAAGAATGGCTGAGATGGATTGGGATATTCGCGCCCACCTTGAGGAGAATCCCGAAATTGCGGAGACGATGCGTGGAATCGCCGATGGATGGTCCCAGTTTGCTGACGGCCATCGGATCATTGAGGAAGGAAACCGCATCCTCGCCGTTCAAAAGGTGGACGAGTACTACGGCCTCAGCGCTCCTCCCGACACCACCTACAGGTATAATCCCGATAGCCGCGTTGGTGGCTTTGTTCCGCCGACGAGCACCAAGACGGTCAAGGATGTGGTGTTTTGCCCAAACGCCTTTGAATTCTGTGCCGACTTCCTTGCCAGCATCAAGCTCCACGAACTCCGCCACGCCTGGCAAGTGCACAACTGTATGTCTGACAAACCAGGCTACTGGGCCGACTGCACCTTCTGGGGTCATATATCTGAGTGGGATGCCTACATGCAGATGGAACGCGCTCACGACAGTGGGACGATACCGGTCTCCGAAGAATACAAGAAGACAATCCGCAAGAAGATCAAGGAACACCGCCGTGGCGCTTTCCGCCGCTGGGGAGTGTGGTTCGTCGTGGACCATGCCGCGGTGCTCCCAGGCGCATTGCAGGACATGAAGGTAACTGTGTTCAACACAACCCCCCAAGTCCGGGAGATGGCCCTGACAGTGGAGGACGAACTCGGCTGGGCGATCCTTCCCCCGTCGCCGGTGGTGCTCTCTCTTGAGCCGGAGGGATCACAAACCATCCCGTTCGTGGTCATGGTGCCCCCAAATGCACCGATGGGACTGAATGTACTTCGAGCCGTGGCGCTCGGGGATACTCCTCCGGACGAGACTGAGCCTGAGGACTTTGCGTTCCTTGTCGTGGTCCCTCACGTGGAGATCATGACTCCGGAGCGGTTCATGGGTTTCCCCGGAGAGGAGGTCGTGGTGGAGGTGATCCTGACCAGTCCTCGGCCGGCCGGCGACCCTGCCGCAGTGAGGGTTGAATTCAGCAACAACCGTGACTGGCCCTTAAACCCACCATTCGTTCTGGCGGTGGTGTCCGAGGAGGAAGCCGTCGCGGTTCAGACTTCGATCTTGCTGGATACTCCAACGGTGTCCGAGACGACAGCTGTCGTCATATTACTCCGGCGGTCATGTTTCCGACACCGGCTTGATTCCTGCTATCTCTAATGATAGAGACTTTTTGGTGCAGGAGATGATCCATGACAAAAAGAGATGCCCGCCGTCTTGACCCACG
>SLOM01000155.1 GCA_007132505.1 Candidatus Sumerlaeota bacterium | reverse complement strand
TGAGCCGGGCCGCAGCAGCTCCTCCGGATCCTCCCAGCGCACCGAGGCGATCTCCTCAGGTGGCGGAGAGACCGGCCCGTCGTATAGACAGTCGTATATCCGGACGAATTCCTGGCCGCTGATTGCCTCCGGCGGCCGGTGCGCCACCTCCCGCAGTGGTGCCCCCCGGATCCCCAGCTCCTCCTCTGCCTCCCGGGCTGCCGCCTCCGTGTAGTCCTCCTCCGGGTCCACGTGTCCGCCGACGCTCACGTCCCACCACCCGGGGAAACTGTCCTTCCCCGGCCCGCGCTCCTGCAGGAGAATCCGCCCGGCGCTGTTCCTCACCACGATATGCACGGCACGATGACGCAGCCCCCTCGCATGGACTTCCCGCCGCGTGGCCGTACCGACCACCCGGTCGTGCTCGTCCACCACGGGCAGCAGGTCCTCGTCGGTGGAACTCCGGTGATAGCGCGGCTCCTGGGTCATTCGGTCTCCTCCGTTCGTGCGTTCTGCTTCGCCTTGCCGGGAAGGGCGAGCGGCAAATGCCAGGCCGCCCAAAGCAGCAGCACGAAACCGGCCGGGCGCTGCCAGAAGTACAGCAACCCCACGGTCTCCGCCATCAGGTTGCCCTGATACCCGCTGCGCTGCCACAGCCACCACAACGATGGAGCGCCAAGGAACAACCAGGCCGCCAGTGCCACCCGGCCGCTCAGGCCCGCCAGTACCAGCAGGATCAGCAGGGGTTGGAGAAACAGCGTGTGATGCTCCCAGCAGTCCCTCACGATGAGAAACCACCCGAGCCACAAGAGCACCAGCGGCCCAAAACTCCGCCAGGCGAATCCCGGCCGTGACACCCACACTGCCGCCGCCGCCCAAGCCAGCAGGACAAGCACCGACACGAGAAACACCGGGTCGGGACGCATCGGCTCCCCGTCCGGTTCCGCCTGCATCCCGAACGACAGGCCACGCGCCTTCCACAGCGTGGCGTTCACCCCCGCCCCCAGCCCCTGCGCTCCGGCGTAGGGCTGGTGCGTGCGCGCCAAAAGCCCCGCCTCCAGATCGCGTGCGAAGAACTGCTCCGTGAACGCGCTCTCCTCGCGGAGCCCCACCCACAGCCCGGTCACTGCAAGCAGCACCGCCAAGGCCGCCACCACAGGCCGGCGCCAGCCAGCCCGCCAGAGCCAGGGCACCAGCGCCAACGGGAAGAGCTTCAGCCACGCAGCCAACGCCCACAGGACCGCCCAGCGCTGACGCCAGCCGAGCAGCACCGCCAGCGCCGTCCAAAAAAGCAGTGTCCCGGTTAGGAGGTTGAACTGGCCAAGGTGCCACTCCGGGATGAGCGGAAACCACACGAACCATAGGAACGCCAGCAGTCCGGTGCGCTCCGGGGCCAGAGCCACGCTGGCAAGAAAATTGACCCCGAGCAGCAGCAGCCCCGCCAGCACCCAGACATGCGCGCCCAGCGGAAGCGGTACAAAGCCCAGCGGAAGCGCAAGCCAGAGCAAATTGACCGGAAAGTAGCGGAAGGGTGTGGCGTAAGGCGTCCCCTGCGTCTCCTCGACGGCACCGTAGGGGTCCTCGCCCGTGCGCAGCCGATAGCCCGCCTCCACGATGGCGTGGAAGTCCACATAGGGCGCCTGCCGGTGCAGATAGCCGCTGTCCACCGCGAGCGGCGCGAACCACGAACCGGCGTCCCCCGGGCCCGTCCTCCAGTAGGGGAGAAACGCAGCACAGAGCAGCACACACACCATGGTCCAGACCCGAAGCCCGCGCGGGGCCTGCGAGAGGTGGCCGAAGCCGTCCCTGATGAGCCGGAGAGGACCGTCCATGACCTTCCTAGTGGCCCGCGATGGAGGGTAAGTGGCAAGCGCCGTGTGCCTGATTCTGGCTCTCATGACGGGGAGGAGGAGGGCCGTGCTCCATCTGCTCCGGATCGCTCGCATCGCGTGTTGCTATTCCGTTGACCCAGGGGATGGAGCATTGTGTACCCTTCGGTCGCAAAATGAGCCGCTACGCGGCACCGCTTCAGATTCCCTACACGCACCCAGGACCCTGACGGAATGAACAACACGAATTACTTCTTGCTCCGGCGGCTCCACTCCCTGCTGGGGGTGTTCCCGCTGGGGGTCTTCCTCTTCAATCACCTCCTGACCAACAGTTCGGCCATAGTAAGCGCACAATTTTTCGAAGAGAAAGTCGCCCTGATTCACATGCTTGGGCCGCTCCTTCCACTCGTGGAGGCGGGATTCATCTTCATTCCGCTGGCTCTGCACATTGCCATCGGCGTCTATATCGCCCTTACCGGAAAGATCGAGGTGGGCAGCAACATTCCTTACGGCCGAAACTGGGCCTACGCTTTCCAGCGTTGGACCGGCTGGGCCGCCCTCGCCTTCATCGTCTATCACGTCGTCCACCTGCGCTTCCTCCACAAGCCGCACATGTACGACATCCCCTTCTCGGTGGAACTCGGGGAGATGTTCACCCAGACGCCGCTCGCGTTTATCTACGTTCCCGCCTACCTGATCGGCGGACTGGCGGTGATCTTCCACTTCGCAAACGGTCTCTGCACCTTCTGCATGACGTGGGGAATTACCGTGGGGCCGCTCAGCCAGCGTATCATGGTCTGGGTGGCACTGGCCATCGGAGCCGTACTGACGCTGCTGCTCCTCACCGCCATGTTCGCGTTCATTCAGATCGGCCTGGACCCCGCGTTCGGGACCGAGGAGTTCATCCAGCCGCTGCGCGACGTGCACCGGAGTTACTAGAAAAGTGCGCAACGCCATGACCTTTTTTCAGACGTTCGGCCCCGCCGAAAAGGAGATGTATCAATGCCGAAGCGTGTCATCGTAGTTGGCGGAGGCCTTGCCGGCCTGGCCGCCACCATCCGCATCGCCGAGCGCGGCATCCCGGTGGACCTTTTCTCCGTCGTGCCGGTCAAACGCTCGCACTCGGTCTGCGCCCAGGGGGGCATCAACGCCGCAAAAAACCTCAAGGGCGAGGGCGACCACCCCGATATCCACACGAACGACACGCTTTTCGGAGGGGAATTCCTCGCCGACCAGCCGCTTGTGCAGGGCATGTGCCGCGATGCACCCGCCATCATTGATCTGCTCGACCGCATGGGCGTCCCCTTCAACCGCACCGCCGAAGGCAACCTCGACTTCCGGCGCTTCGGCGGCACGCTTTACAATCGCACCGCCTTCTGCGGCGCCACCACAGGCCAGCAGCTCATGTATGCCCTCGACGAGCAGGTGCGCCGATTCGAAACTCTTGGCCTCGTCGAAAAATACGAGCACTGGGAATTTCTTTCCCTCGTGCTCGACAACGGGCCGAAAACCCGCGGCATCACCGCCATGAACATCTGGGACCGCTCCATCGAAGTCTTCAAGGCCAACGCCGTCATCCTCTGCACCGGCGGGCCAGGTCTCGTCTTCGGAAAATCCACCAACTCCACCATCAACACCGGTGCTGCCGCCGCCCGCGCCTATCAGCAGGGTGTCTGGTACGCCAACGGCGAGTTCATTCAGGTCCACCCCACGCCCATCCCGGGAGCGGACAAACTGCGCCTCATCTCCGAATCGGTCCGCGGGGAAGGCGGCCGCATCTGGGTTCCCAAGAACAAGGACGAAAAACGCGCGCCGCAGGACATACCCGATTCCGACCGCGACTATTTCCTCGAACGCAAGTACCCGCGCTACGGAAACCTTGTTCCTCGCGACGTCGCCACCCGCGAAATCTTCAACATCTGCGTGGTGGACGGCCGTGGCATCGGCGGAAAGAACATCGTCTATCTGGACGTCACACCCGAGCGCTCCGGGCAGCCGGCCGACGTGCTCGAGCGCAAGCTCGGCGGCGTCTTCGAAATCTATCGCAAGTTCAAGGGCGACGACCCCCTCAAGGTCCCTATGCAGATCTTCCCGGGCATGCACTATTCCATGGGCGGCCTCTGGGCAGGCTACGAGGACAAGGGCGACATGATCGTCCAGATGACCAACATACCCGGCACCTTCGCCGCCGGAGAAGTGGACTTCCAGTATCACGGCGCGAACCGCCTCGGCGCCAACTCGCTCCTTAGCTGCATCTGGGGCGGACTCGAATCCGGAGAACGCTCCGTCCAGTGGATCCAATCCGACACCGCCGAGGCGGATTCGGACGTGTACGGCTCCGAACTCAAGCGCCAGGTGGAATTCGCAGAGAAGATCGAGAAGCTCGATGGCGACGAAAACGCCTTCAAGATTCACGACGAACTCGGCGAGTGGATGACAAACTACTGCTCCGTGGTACGTAAGAACGACAAACTGGACGAGCTGAGCGCGAAAATCAACGAACTCGAGGAGCGCTTCCATCGCATCAACCTGAGCGACACCACGCGCTCCGCAAACAAAACCTTCGGGTTTGTGCGCGCCCTCTGGGACATGATCCAGCTCGCCCGCCCCATCGTTAAGGGCGCACGCATCCGAGACGAAAGCCGAGGAGCACACTACAAGGATGGGTTCGACCTGCAAAAGCCCGAATCAGACAAGATCGGCGAGGCCAGCGACCACCAGGGCTACCGCGACCTCTGCGCGGAAATCGCCGAAAAATGGGGCGCCAACTTCGAACTGCCCGAAAAGAAAGGGGACATTTCCCCGGAATTCCAGGAATACATGGACAAGTGGGTTGAAAAGGAACGGCGCTGGAACAAAACCACCATCGCCGAATACAAGCCCGGCACGGACGGACCGGAATTGTCCTTCCGCGACGTCGCCATGACCGTCGTTCCGCCGCGCCCGCGCATCTACAAGTAGGTCAATCAGGCAGGAAAGGATCGCACCGAATGCCAGAGAAGATCACCGTCAAGATAAAGCGCCAGGACGGCCCCGGCAGGGAGCCCTACTGGCAGACGTTCGAGGTCCCCTACCAGCCGAACATGAACGTCATCTCCGTCCTCATGGAAATCAGGGCGAATCCGGTGACGGCTGACGGGAAGAAAACCACGCCACCCTCCTGGGACGATGCCTGCCTTGAGGAAGTCTGCGGGTCGTGCTCCATGCGGGTGAACGGTGTGGCCCGCCAGTCCTGCTCGGCTCTCGTGGATCAACTCGCGCAACCCATCGTCCTCGAACCGTTCTCAAAGTTCCCCGTTATCCGCGATCTCATGATCGACCGAAGCAGCATGTTCGAGGCACTCAAGCGAGTCAAAGCCTGGAACCCCCTCGACGGCACCTACGATCTCGGCCCCGGCCCAAGGGTGGACCCGGAAACCCAGGACGACATGTACAAATACGCCGAGTGCATGACATGCGGCTGCTGCCTTGAGGCGTGCCCGCAGGTGAACGAAAATTCACCCTTCATCGGCGCCGCCGCCATCGGCCAGACCTATCTATACAACCAGCAGCCCATCGGCAAGGCACTCATGGATGAACGGCTCGAAGCTCACATGGGACCCGGCGGCGTCGGCGACTGCGGCAATGCGCAGAACTGCGTCCGCGTCTGCCCCAAGGACATCCCCCTCACCACCGCAATCGCAGCCCTCGGCCGGCAGCTCACCTGGTACTCCATCAAGAGCTTCTTCCTCCGCTAACCCCCCGCCGATCAAACACCAACGGCAATTCTCCTCCCCTCCCGGTCATAAGCCGGGAGGGTTTTTTCGCCCCGCCATTTCCTGCATCACAATTGACCTCCGTGTCTTGTATATCCCGCCCGGGTGATTGACTTTTGTCCCAGCCCGGTGGAACCACACCCGCAGGACTCAGGATTTCACCCGGTTCACAAGACGGGCTCCAGTCCCGCTGATCGAGTCTCCTCACACAGACGTAAGACGGAACGGAAGGCAATTGATTCGCGGCTCGCGCCGGAACCGGTTGACTGTGAGAAATTTCCGTAATACACGAAAACAGCAGATTCCGAGTCGTCAGGACACCCCCCCCACGGGAAAGGAGGCTGAGAGGCCACGATGAGACTGCCTTCGGCTGTATGTGTTTTGCTGATTTCACTCACCTTGGGTGTTGCCTTCGCGGAAGCGCCTGAACCGACACCCCCTCCGACACCTACAACGACACCAACCGCCACCCCGGAGCCGACCCCTACACCGACTCCGGAACCCACTCCGACGCCCACACCTGAGCCGACTCCGACATTAACCCCTACGCCGGAACCGACACCCACGCCTACGCCGACACCAACCCCGGAACCAACGCCGACTCCGACACCAACCCCGAGTCCCTCACCAAGCCCCTCACCCGAGCCCACGCCCACCCCAACGCCAACTCCCTCTCCAACGCCACCACCACCGCCTCTGCCGTCCTGGCAGCAGATCAAAGTCCAGGGCCCTCCCGGCCGTGGAGAACACGCGATGGCTTATGATTCCGTCACGGAACGAGTATTGGTGTTCGGTGGCAAGGTAACTGGCCCGCATGGACCCGACTGGTTCGGAGACACATGGGCATGGAACGGTATGTCGTGGGAGCAGGCTGCATCCACGGGGCCTCCTGCACGCGCCTACCATGCAATGGCTGGGGACAGTGACCGCGGACGTGTGGTGCTGTTCGGCGGCCGGCCGGACGACAACGATGGGTGGTTCGGCGACACGTGGGAGTGGGATGGCTCGCAGTGGGCCGAGATGGACGAGAATGGACCCCCATCCCTCGCCTACCATGCGATGGCTTACGACAGCGCCCGCGGCCGTGTGGTGCTGTTCGGCGGCCGCGCCCCCAACGGTCTATCCGGAGAAACCTGGGAATGGGATGGCTCCGAATGGCACCAGGCCGCCACGGACGGGCCCTCTCCCCGCAGCCACCACGCAATGGCCTACGATAGCGCCCGCCAGCGTGTGGTGCTCTTCGGAGGTGATTCCGGCGCAGGGACCATGTGGCAGCCTGAATGGCTGGATGACACCTGGGAGTGGGATGGCTCCGAGTGGCATGAGCTGACCCCGGACACTGTCCCA
Source organism: Candidatus Sumerlaeota bacterium (assembly GCA_007132505.1). Taxonomy (GTDB): domain Bacteria; phylum Sumerlaeota; class Sumerlaeia; order SLMS01; family SLMS01; genus SLMS01. The sequence goes on along the minus strand of SLOM01000155.1, from coordinate 18,742 downwards.
CCTGCACGTGGCAGCCACGCCATAGCCTACGATGCCGCACGGGGCCATGTGGTGGTGCACGGCGGCCTCGGAACCGGGACTTGGCTTGGCGACACCTGGGAATGGGATGGCTCGCACTGGATCCCCAATACAGGCGCCGTCCAATCCTCCAGACCCGGGCACGCGATGGCCTATGATTCTTTGCGCGAGCGCGTGGTCCTGTTCGGCGGGCCGGGCGCACAGGGCGACCTCGACGAGACGTGGGAGTACTTCCTGCACGATGATCCCGTCCCGACCCCAACGCCAACACCCACGCCTACCCCGACACCCCCTCCGACACCTACAACGACACCAACCCCCACCCCGTCACCGGAGCCGACTCCAACCCCGAGTCCCACCCCAACGCAGACGCCCGTGCCGACGCCTCCGGCGACTCCGACACCGGGCCCGACACCAACTGTGACGCCAACGCCAACACCGGAGCCGTCACCCACACCGGAGCCGGAAATCCCACCGGAGGCCCGCGCCGTCGGCGATTTCAATGACGACGGGTGCACCGACTTCGTGGACTTCATGTTCCTGCTCGAGAACTGGGGCGCCGTCTTTGATGGTGTGCCCCTTGATTTCACGGACTTCTTTGCCTTCCTGGAGAACTGGGGCACAGGCCCGAATTGCTGACGGTGCCACGCCTCCTGGCCCCCTCATCGGCACGAATTGCCGGGAGGGGGCCTACTCCTGCGAAAGCCCCCTCCAGCCCGGAATCGTCCGCGGGTTGAGATAGTCCTCCTGCACCTCAATGCGAGGAGCCCGGGGGCGGAGCGGGTCCGGGACAACCAGGTAGGCACGGAAGCTCACCGCCACCTCCTGCTGGTGTGTGCGGTGGAGATAGGCCGCTGCAGCGAGGCGCAGGTTGCGGAGGCGCTCGGCCCGGAACACATCCGCCCACGGATCGGCATCCCGCTCGTTGCGGACCTTTACCTCGGCGAACAGCAGGAAGTCCTCTGCCGCCGCCACCAGATCAATGTCCGTGTTCCGCGGCCCGCGCCAGCGGTGCTCCAGCAGGCGCATGCCCTCCCGCCAGAGTTTCCGCGCCACCGCCCGCTCGCCCCACTGTCCGCGCCGCTGCACTCCCCACGCCGGGTCGAACGGTGCCAGCGGCCAGACCGGAAAAAGCACCCAGTTCCTCAAACTTGCCACCCCTTCCCGGGGTCATCGTGAGCAATCGCACCGGCAGGAGAAAAGATGCGCTCATTCCGGTTGATCTTGTCCCCGCCGCACGGGCACACCCCCGCACGAAAGGCTGTCACGCTGTTTCCCGATCCCGTTCCGGCCACTTCGCCACCGCTCCAGGAGACGCGCACCATGTTCCACCGCCTCACCCACCGCACCGGCATATCCGCCACGCTCATCGCTCTTTGTCTGATGCTCGTGCCCTTCGTGGTACCCGCGCAAGACGCCTCGCAGGACCTCGGCAGGGTCCGGCCGCAGTACGAGTACCAGAAGAGCGTCATCGCCATCGCCCCATTCAACGTCACCGGCACGACCGTGGAAATGGAAACCATTCCGCGGATCATCCGCAACGACCTCGAGCTGTCCGGCTTCTTCAAGATGCCCGAGAGCCAGTCCGAGGTCAACCGGCTCAACATCCTCGACAACCGCCAGAACACCATCCACTACAACCGGTGGGCGGAAATGGGCGTCGAGCACTACATGATGGGCCGCGTGCGGGAAAACGGTGGTGAGCTGGCCATCGAAATCCTCCTCTACGACATCAAGAGCCAGACGAACATCATGAACCGGCGCTTCGTCGGCCCGAAAGCGCAGATCCGCGACCTGGCCCACCAGGTCAGCGACGCCGTCGTGCGTTACCTCAAGGGTGTCGAAGGAATAGCCCGCACGAAGATACTCTACGTCACCGAACAGGTCCCCGGCGTCAAGGAAATCGCCATCATGGATGCCGACGGGTTCAACGCCCGGCCGCTCACCGAACTCGGCAAGCTCGCCACAACACCAGCATGGGGCGCGAACGGCACGGAGTTCTACTTCACTTCCTACCACGGCAATCGCGCCAATGTGTACGGCATGACCCTCCGTCCGGACGAGGCCCTGCGCTTCCATCCCGGCCAGATGTGGACCATCGCGGCCTACGGCGGGACGAATCACTCGCCCGCATGGAGCCAGCAGGCAAGGCGCCTCGCCCTGGTCCTCAGCAAGGACGGCAACTCGGAGATATACACCGTCCAACGCGACGGCTCCGACCTCCGCCGCGTCACCCGCAGCAGCTCCACGGACGGCAGCCCCGCCTGGTCGCCAGACGGGCGCCGCGTCGCCTTCACCTCCAATCGCGCGGGCGGAGCACACATCTTCGTCGCCGACGCCGACGGATCCAACGTCCGCCGCATCACAACGCGGGGGTCATGGAACGACGCGCTCGACTGGTCGCCGGACGGCCAGCGCCTCGTCTTCGTCTCCCGCATCGGCGGCACCAACGACATCTACATCTGTGACGTCAGCGGCGACGAAACCTCCTACCGCCGCCTCACCATGAACCAGGGCCAGAACGAAAGCCCGAGCTGGGCCCCCAATGGCACACACATCGCCTTCGCCTCCAACCGCACCGGCAACTGGCACATCTACATGATGCTCGACGACGGCTCCAACCAGCGCCAGCTCACAGGCGTCGGGCGCAACACGATGCCCGATTGGGGACCCTTCATCGGCGGGAACAACGAACGGTGAGTGCCCGCACCGTCTGCGTCACACGCCGCCCTCCCGGCGACTGGGAGGCGCGGCTCCGCGCCGCCGGCTTCAACGTGCGGGTACCCGAGGCACCGCAGGACCGCCCTCTCGCCCGGGAGGCGTTCCTCGACGCCATCGCCGGCTGTGATGCCGTCATCGGCATGATCACCGACCGCTGGGACACTGAAGCATTTGACCGCGCCGGACCAAAGCTCCGCATCATCGCCAACTATGGGGTGGGGTACAACAATATAGACATTGAGGAGGCGAACCGGCGCGGCATCGCCGTCACCAATACACCGGACGTGCTCACGGACGCGACGGCCGACATCGCATGGGGGCTTCTCCTTGCCTCCGCCCGCCGGTTCGGCGAAGGGGAGCGCTCCCTGCGCGCCGGCGGGTTCCGCGGATGGGGCCCCTCGGACTATCTCGGCGTGGACCTCGCCGGCCAGACCCTCGGCATCATCGGCCCCGGCCGCATCGGCACCGCCATCGCCCGCCGCTCCCGGGGCTGGGACATGCGCATCGTCTATACGCACAAGGACCCCAAGCCCGCCTTCGAGCAGGCCACCGGCGCCCAGCGCCTCCCGCTTGACGAACTCCTCGCCACATCCGACTTCGTGTCGCTGAGCTGTCCCCTCACGCCGGAAACCCGCCACCTGATCGGGGCACGGGAGCTTTCCCTCATGAAGCCCACCGCCGTGCTCGTCAACACGGCACGCGGCCCGGTGGTGGACGAGGAGGCGCTTGTGGAAGCGCTCCGCGAGCGGCGTATCTTCGCAGCGGGACTCGACGTGTACGAGCGCGAGCCGGAACTGGCGCCGGGCTTGGCCGGGCTGGACAACGCCGTCCTGCTCCCGCACGTCGGCAGCGCCACCTTCCGCACGCGCGAAACCATGGCCCGCATCGTCGTGGACAACGTGCTGGCACTCTTTGACGGCAGGCGCCCGCCCACGCTGGTGAACGAACCGGCCGGTTGAGGGGTGCCAAGCCTCAGTTGAAGCTGACGGCGCCTGCCGTCTGCCCCGCTGGGCTGTAGTGCGGCTCCAGCATCCACCTCCACTGCCCGTCATCCAGCCCTTCCAACCTGACGCTCAGAAACTCCGGCGCCTCCTCAAACTGCGCCACCATCGCACGGGGGTGTATCCGGGTCTCCCAGCCCCCTCTGGGGTGAGGGTTGAAACGCTGCGGCCCTCTGCGGCTCCAACCGAATGAGTCCGGCTGCAGTTCGGCCGGGACTCTGACCTCCATGTACGTGTACTGTGGTGTGTTCCCGGGAGCAGATCCCGGCTCGACCTGCACCAGGTGGATCTGCCAATGCCTCTGGCGGGCCTCCACCGGGGTGTGGAGCATGAGCGATTCTCCCGCGGGCCGGATAACCTCCGTGGGTTCCCTGAGTTCCAGAATCGCGATGGAGCCGAACTCCTTCAGCCGTTCGCCGCTCAGAGGCGCCGGCTCCCAGTCTTCCAAGCCGCTGCGTTCGCGGAGGTCCTCGATCACTCTTGGCTGACGGGCGCTTCCCGTCCTGGCGAGTGCCGGGATGCGCATGATTCTTTCGAGCTCGATCAGCTCCTTCGCCCGCTCCCGGTCCTGCTCGGTGGCGGCGCGCTGCCGCCCGATGCTGTCCGCCACGGCGTATAACTGGGGCAGGCTGCGGGGCTGGAGGGTGGCGAGCCTCTCCTCCAGCGCCTGCCGTGCGGCCCCGTAGCCCACGGCATGGCGCATCATGATCATCAGGTCCGGCTCCGGCTCTTCCTGACTGGCCAGTTGCGCCGCCAACTCATCCAGCCACTCGCGCGGGGCGGGGATTCGCGACTGGAGGGCGAGCGTCCGGACCTTCGCGCGTGGCTCCCGCGCCTGGCGGTGCTGCGGTGCTCGCGAAACATCCCTGTCGCGATAGCCAAGGAACATCTCCCGCCCCTCCTTCTCAAAGCGCTTCCCCGTATAGTTTCCGCCCCCGGCTCCCGTCTCCTCCCATCCCAACTCCCCGAGCCGCTCGGCCCACTCCTCCAGCCACCCCTCCGTATCCTCCATCGCCTCGCCCGTATAGACGGAAAGATGGCTCGAGAGCGGCGTCGTTCCCTTCTGGACCAGACGGAGCTGCGGCGTGGCTGCTGCGATCTCCTCCACTTTCGGGATTGGCTCCCACGGGAGCAACCAATCGTCCGGTACCTGCCGTACGATCACACTCTCCTCGAACGCCTGCCGCAGGCGGGTCAGCACGCTGTCTGCAATGGTCCCGGCGTGCCGCCGTCCCGCCTCGCGGTACCGTGCGCTTGGCGTGGCAAAGCCCGTGGCGAATTCCTCCAGGGAGAGTGAGCCGTCCACGTGCAGGGTCGCGCTTGGAAAGGGAGCACGGCTTCCGTAGTAAAACGAGAGTCCGTTCCCGGTCTGCCAGGAGAGGCTCCTCGTAGCGTAGCGCAATCCCGGCACCCACCATCCGGCTTCGGGTGCACAATCGAGCTGAATCGTCGTCAATGGCAGCTCGTGCGGCAGGCCTTCCTCCGTGCCTGCCCGGCGCACGGTTACGTTCGGAACGATGGGGTCTTCGAGCAGCTTGACTGCCAGCGCGCGTGCCGTCTCCTTCGCCAGCGGCCCGTCGTTGAGCAGCACGATGTCTATACCGGCCCCTTCGGGGGCATGGAGCGGGATATTCGTCTGCCCGGCCCAGGTGGTCCAATGGTGTGTGTTGCTGAGGGTCTGTTGGAGATGGGCGGCGACGCCGCGGGGCTGGAGGTCCTCCGGGGCCGAGGCGGTCAGCGTCCTGTTGCCGATCCCGCGCGCCGGCCACCACGCCACCGCCACGCACAGCACGACCAGCCCCACCGTCATGCCACACGCCACGCGGCCCGGTTGCGGCTTCCCTCTCCGCGTCCAGCGCCGGGTCGCCCCCACGCCAAGAATGGCGTAGATCAGCAATGTCACCGGGTTGGGAAGTGCCGCCAGCGACGCCGTCCAGAAGACCCGCGTCGCCCGGTCGCCACCGCACACCGGCCAGATTTCCCGCGAACGCCAGATATGCACAACCATCACCATGCACAGGACCCAGAAAACAACCAGCAACGCCCAGATCATCGGCCGCTCCTTTGCCAATCTTAGCTGAGAAAAAGTGCATCCGCCCGCCCACTGCAACCCGAAAACCCTACCCGGCAAATCGTTCTGTTCCCCTCAAAGCATTTGCGTCTCTGCTCCAGGGCTCCGACCCTAGGGGCCAAGCAAAGGGAAGACGCCGTTCCTACCTCACGACGGGAGGCAAGAGCACACGTCCATGCGTATTTGCGTTGTTGGCAGCGGGCCGTGGCCGTGCGAGCAGGGTGCCGTCGTAACAGGGCCCTGCATCCGGCTGCGGCAGTTCGTGGAACCACTCGCCGCGAACCGGTACGAGGTCGTTGCCATCCTGCTGGAGGACAAGCTGCGCGAGGAGGTACCGGTCGAGCCCTGCCTTCAGGCCATCGCGGCGACTCCGGAGGAAATCCTGGCACCCGAGCTCATGGCCCGCCGGGCGGACCTCCAGCATGTCTCCGCTGTTCTCGGCGTGGGGTCGCTCATGCCTGCCGCAGCCGCCTGCCGGCTGGCGGATCACCTCGGGGTGGGGTGCTGGGTGGATTATTTCGGCGATCCGATGGCCGAGCTCCACGCGGCCCAGCTCCGCCAGGGAGGCACACCGGACGTCACGGGGCGCGACCATGTCTGGAAATTCGTCCGCGAAACGCTCCTGCGCGGCGACGCCTTCTCCACCGTCAGCACACCGCAGCGCTACGCCCTGCTGGGGCAGCTCGGCCTGATGGGGCGCTACGGCAATCACTGGGACGTGTCCCGCCGTATCCACGAAATCCCCTGCGGCGTCCCGCAGGAATGGACCCGGCCCGCAGAGCGCCCTCCCTTTCCCCCCATCCTACGGGAGCATGGCCTCAGCGAGGCCACACCCTACGTCTTCTTTGCAGGCAGTTGGAACGTCTGGCTCGACGAAATCGCCATGGCCCGCGCCCTCACCGGTGCTCTGGGCGCCAACAAGTCGCTCCGGTTCGTCTCCGCCGGGATCCCGACCGGGCCCGCCGGAGAGGCCATCCGCGAGGCGCTCTTCCGCGACCTGGCCGATTTCGCGAAAGAAGGCCGCGCCATTGACCTTCCTCCGCAGTCCGGCCCGGAGGAGGAGGCGCTCCTCGCCTGGGCGGGCGCCTGCCTCTCGCTCGACAGGGCCATCCCGGAAGCAGAGCTCGGCAGCCGGAACCGCCTGCTCGCCATGATCCGCTGGGGAGCCTTCCCGGTTGTATCCGTGGAGGCAGGGCTGGAGGCACTGCTCGTGGCGGAGGGCCTCGCGGCAGGCATTCACGACGCCAACGCGGTGCGGGCCGCGAAGGAAATCCTGCGGGCCTGCGCCCGCCCGCCCGAAAAGCGCGAGGACGACCGCCGGCGGGCTCTGACCCTGCTCGAGACGCTCACCTTCGAGCGCACTCTCGAGCCGGTCATCGACTGGATTGCCCACGGCGCCAGACGCTGGCCGCAGGTACCGCGGCAAGGCCTGCTGGACGCGTGGGCCGCCTTCCCGGCCGAACCGGAAAATCTCTTCCCTGAGCCTCGCCGCAGGCGTCCATGGCCGTTCCGGTAGGCCGTCCCCCCTCACGGCGGGGGTAGATGGCGCGCAGCGCCGAGTCTTCCCGGTTGCCGGAATGTCCTTCGCCCTTGCAATGGGCGAAGGGGTGTGTGAACTAAAGGGTCAATTGCCTAGGGAGGGGCATAGCCGAAATTACTTTACGATGGCGGGCATGTTCTCAGAGTTCTACGACAGACTGCAGGAACCACTTCGCAACCTTCTCCGCGAAGGCACACCTTGGGACTGCCCGGATTTCCCGATCAGCCCGGAAACCGAAGCAGCCCTGAAGGCCCTGCGCTGGGACGTGCAGTCCGACACCGCAAGGGCCGAGGTCTTCCTCTTCCGCGCCGCCGAGGATCGTGAGGAGCGCCACCAAGGCCGGATCTACCCCGTCGTTCCCGTCTATGCCACGAGCATCTGCACCGAATCGTGCCTGTACTGCAACTACCGGCGGGGAAACCGCGAGGGCGTCGAACGCGTGCGCCTCGGCACGAAGGAGCTGGAGGAGGAGATTCACTATCTCATCCGGACCAAAGGCTATCGGGTCATCGAGCTTGTCTATGCCACGGACCCGGGCGTCACCGCGGAGGACATCGCCGAGCATGTACGCCTCGCGGGGCACATGCTCTCGGGTGCCGGCGGGGGCATTACGGCGCTGAACGGCCCCTCACTTTCGGAGGAGGAGTACCGCCTGCTGGCCGGCGAGGACATCGGCTTCGTCGCACTGTGGCAGGAGACGTACGACGAGGAGCGCTACCGTGAGCTGCACCCGCCTCCCGGCCGCAAGCACGACTTCCGCAACCGGTTGGATGCCTTCGACCGCATGCTCCGCGCCGGAATCAGCCGCATAGGTATGGGGGTGCTTTCGGGTCTTGCGGACTGGCGCTATGACTGGGCGATGCTGCTCCTGCACGAGGAGTATCTCCAACGCACCTATGGCCGTGGTCCGGCAGTGCTTGGCATTCCCCGGCTCAAGCCCGCCCCCGGCGCCACGGAGATAACCGGCTACACGCCCACGGACCTTGAGTTCCGTTACGCCGTCGCGATTCACCAGAAGTACCGGCCGGACTGTTACCCCTTCGTCAACACACGCGAGGACTGGAGCCTGTGCATGGACCTGGCCAGCGGCGGAGGGTGCCTGTTCACCTTCAATTGCTCCACCATTCCCGGCGGCTACACCCGCCGGCACCGCGGAAGCCAGTTTTTCAGCCATGACTTCGAGGGGCCGCTCTTCCGTGAGGCAGCCGCCCGGTCAGGCCTCAAGGTCGGGCTGCCGTGGAGCGGCGGAAACGGCGGCGGCGAGGAGCATAAGTCCCCTACTCCACGCGATAGTGCCCTCCACGGCTCACACGGTTCCTGAATGCCGAGTGGGTCACCGCCAGCGCCGTCTGTACGCCGTTGCGCAGGCCGATGATCTCGTCGCTCATCTCCGCCCGGCGGTAGAAGCTTTCGATCTCGAACTGCAGGTCGCGCAGGATGCGGAGCGCCCGGGTCAGCCGGCGCGTCGTTCTCACAAGCCCCACATAATTCCACATCGTCAGCTTGATCGTAAGCCAGTCCTGCTGGATCAGTGTCGGGTCCACGGGATCGTCTTCCTGCTCCCAGGGCATCACCTCTTTCTGTGAGGGCAGCGGATTCTCCTTCAGCATGTCGCGGATTCCCTCCGCGGCCTGATAGCCCCAGGTCACCGCTTCCATGAGCGATGTCGAGGCCAGCCGGTTCGCCCCGTGTACGCCCGTGCAGCTCACCTCGCCGATGGCGCGCAGACCCGTGATGTTCGAACGGCCCCAGATGTCCACGGCCACACCACCGCAGGCGTAGTGCGCCGCAGGCACCACCGGCACCGGGTCCCGCGTGATGTCTATACGGTAGCGCTGGCAGAAGCGGTGAATGAGCGGGAACCGGCGGCGCGTCCACTGCGCGTCGCGGTGCCGGATGTCCAGGTACATGCACTCCTGTCCGGTGGTCATCATCTCCTCGTGGATGGCCCGTGCCACCACATCGCGAGGGGCCAGATCTTCCAGCTCGTGGTACTTGTGCATGAAGGGCTCGCCCTCATGGTTCACAAGGCGGGCGCCCTCCCCGCGCATGGATTCGCTGAGAAGAAAACGGGGCGCCAACCGGTGGAAGAGTGCCGTGGGGTGAAACTGCACGTACTCAAGGTTGATGACGCGCGCCCCCGCCCGGTAGGCCATCGCCAGCCCGTCACCCCGCGCCTTCGGCGGGTTCGTGGTGTGGAGGTATATCTGCCCGAGTCCCCCCGTCGCGATGACGGTCTCCCGTGCCAGGAAGGGCCGCACTGCCTTCTCCTCCGGGAAGAAGACGTACGCCCCAAGGCAGCGCGGCCGGTGGTAATAATCACGCGGATCAACGGTGTGCGGGCCGCGCATGATCAGGTCCACCGCCGTACCGCCCTGCACGAACCGGATTCCCGGATGCTGCTCCACCTCTTGGACGAGGGCCTGCGCGATCGAGCGCCCCGTCGAATCGCCGACGTGGATGATCCTCCGGCAGGAGTGTGCCGCCTCCTCGGTGAAGTGCAGGTCGCCCCGTGACGTCCTGTCGAAGGGCACCTTGGCCCGCTCGATGAGGAGTTCGCGCACCACCTCCGGTCCGCGCTCCACCATCAGCCCGACCGCGCGCTCGCTCGAAATCTCGCACCCGGCCCGCTGAATGTCCCGCGCCAGCAGCTCCGGCGTGTCCTCCGGACCCCGATAGATGATCCCACCCTGCGCCCAGCTTGTGTTCGTGCCCTTCTCCCCCTTGTTGGGCGAGAGCAGGACAACCGACAGTCCCAGGTCTGCCGCGCGCAACGCGCAGGCCGCGCCAGCGGCGCCAATCCCTATGACGAGGACATCTGCCTCCATGAAGTGCTCCCGGCTGGATTCGGACTCCTATCGGACGTCAGGACGCCGAAAAGCCAAGCCGAATCATCGCCGCATCCCGTCATGCCCCCAAATGACCCCTCGCCAATCCCCGGACAGATGCTTACGGCAACCACAGAACCTGTGAAAAGGCTTGCCGTGCACTTACCCCCATTTTTACGGTCCAGCAGGACTGACGGAGGAGTATCCATATCCAAACGCCAACGCCGGCGGGCTGCTGCACGGCCACGCCAGAAACCAGCGAACAGCAATGAGCCGTTTCGAGCTTCGCGAGGAGGATTTCGACTTCAACGCATCGCTCGACCCGTTCGAGCTGCTGAAGCGCATGGGCTTCACCCGCCATTCCATCTATCAGGAAGGCGACATCGTCCGCGTCCACTGCCCCATTCACAAGGACCTGGTCCGCAAGTCCCTCATCATAGACACCCTCGAGAAGACCTTCAAGTGCCAGTACGCCAACTGTCCGGCCCATCACGGCGGCCTCCTGGTCGAGCTGGCGGCCCTGTACTACGACTGCACCCTCCCGGAAGTACCCAAAGTCCTCCACGGCGAGGATGACAAGGCCGGGGAACTGCTCTTCCGGGGGGAGATGTATATCAACACAGGCCGCCATCGCGAGGCGCTCCCCTTCCTCGAGCAGGCATGCGAACTCAATCCCCGCGACGAGGTCACACGCTGCAAGCTCGCTGCCCTGCACCTCGAACTCAATGACAAGGACGGAGCCTACGCCGAGTACCTGAAGGCCGCGGAAAGCTACGCCGTGCGCGGCGAACTCGACAAGACGCTTTCCATCTACAACATCCTGATCATGCTCCAACCCGGCGCGGTCCGTGCGCGGCGAGAACTCGCCTACCTCTTCTCCCGCATGGGCAGGCCAGACGCCGCAGCCGAGCAGCTCAAGTGGGTCGTGGACTACTACTTCAAGAAGGAACAGTACAACGGCGCCTGCGACACCTGCGACCAGATACTGGAACTCGACCCTGAAAACGGCATGGCCCACTTCCTCCGGGGCCGCACCCTCACCCTCATGGGGGACCGCCGCGAGGCCGCCCGCAGCATGGAGACCGCAGCACAGATCTTCATGCGCCAGCAGGACTACTCCCGCGCCAACGAGGCCGTGGGGGAGGGGCTTGCCGTCCTCCCCACCAGCGAAAACCTCCACGCACTACACGAAGAGGTGCGGGCCGCCCTGGAGGCAAGCGGCTGGAAGGATCGCTCACCCGAGTCCCACGTCAGCAGGGAAGACGAGCGCGAGTTCATGGAATGGCTCAGCTCGGTGGACGAAAAGCTGGGAACCACTTCCGCGCCGGCTGCCCCTGCGCCTGAAGCACCCCCGGAACAGGAGTCACCAGGGCAGCAGGATTACCCCGCCTCCGCAGAGGACTTCCCCCTGTTTCGCGAAATGGGCCAGGAGGAACAGCAGGAGGCCGTGGAGGACGCCCCGCAGGGCGAGCCAGAGGAAATCTCCCCGGACGACCGCCGCGTCGAACTCTGCCTCAGCGACATGAAGGGACTCGACTCCGAGCATCTCGAAGCCATGCGCCTTCAGCTCGTCTCCATGTTCACGGACGTCAGAAAGAGCTACGAGGAGGGAAACATCTCGGACTGGGAGATGCGCGCCATCAAGGAGTTCTACAAAGCCTTCTGCGTGGCGGTGGACCTGCACCGCAGCCGCCAGTCTTCCTCCGCCTGAGGAAGCAGCCAAAGCCCCGAACGGACACCAGAGCCCACTCGTGCCGGATTCCTCCGCGGAAACACTCATTCAACTCGCCCTCACGCGGCGCCTCCTGACCGGCCGGCAGGCGGAATTCGTCCGCAAGGAAGCCGCCCGGGACCCCTCCACCAGCGCCGGCGAGCTCATGCTGCGGCGGCACTACGTCACAGCGGATCAGCTCCGGGAGCTCGAGCACGCCGTGCGCTCCGGAGCCGGTCAGGCCCAGCAACCCGGCACGGAACAAGAACCGAAACCCCGCCGGCCACGCCCCGGACAGGTCATGCCCTCCACCGACCCAAGGGCGCATCCCCTTCCGCTCGCGAAGGGTCCGGACCTACCCCCGGGCGCCGCCGACACAGGGGATGGGAGGGATCCCGCGCCGGGAACCGCCATTTCCCGGCCCCGGCAATCTCCCGGCGACGCAGAGGGCGACGACGGGCAGACCCCCCTCGCACTGGGGCACCCGGACCCGGACGCCGCGACTTCCGGCCCACAGAAGTCCACACGCCTCCCCACACCGGCCCAGAGCGCAGACCCCGCCGGGCCACCTGAGAGCTACCGCCAGCCGAAGTCGCTCCAGGGGCTGCTCAAGCTCGCCCGTCACTGGGGCTGCTCTGACCTGCATCTTTCCGTGGGCCGCCCGCCCTTTGTCCGCCTGCATGGGCAGATTCGCTACATGGAGCGCGATCCACTCACCCCCGAAGAGAGCGAACGGCTGGTCTTCTCGCCGCTCAGCAACGAGCAGCGTGACGCTGCCCGCAGGGACATGCAGCTCGACTTCTCGCTCTCCATACCGAAATCAGGGCGGTATCGCTGCTGCATCCTCCGTCAGCGCCTCGGATGGGATGGCGCCTACCGCATCATCTCCGATCACGTCCCCAAGCTGGAGGAACTCGGCCTCCCCGCCTCCCTTCAGGTCCTCACAGAATACAATCAGGGCCTCGTGCTGATCTCCGGACCGGGTGGCTCGGGCAAGACCACCACCGTGGCCTCCATGCTGGACCTCGTGAACCGCCACCGGTCCGATCACATCGTCACGGTGGAGGACCCCGTCGAATACGTCCTTACGCCGGCCCGGTGCCAGATCACCCAGCGTGAAGTCGGCCTGCACACCGTCAGTTTCGCCCACGCCCTGCGGGCCGCCCTGCGCGAGGATCCCGACATCATCATGGTCGGCGAGATGCGCGACCTCGAGACCACCTCCATCGCCATCTCCGCGGCGGAAACCGGCCACCTCGTCTTCGGGACCCTTCACACCAGCACCGCCGCCCGCACCGTCTCCCGCATCGTGGACATTTACCCGGTTTCCCAGCGCACCCAGGTGCTTACCATGGTGGCGGAATCACTGCGTGGCGTGGTCTGCCAGCAGCTCGTACCCCGCAAGGACGGATCGGGGCGGGTCCTCGCACGCGAGGTCATGATCAACACCACCGGCATCGCTGCACAGATCAAGGAGGGGCGCACCCACCTGATCACCTCCCTCATTCAGGGCGGCAAGAAGCTCGGCATGGTGCTCATGGACGAGTCGCTCATGGAACTCCACCGTCAGGGGCTCATCGCCGGACACGAGGTCTTCGACCGGGCCCTGAACAAGGATGCGGCCGCCTCCCTCAAGGATGCTGACTGACCGGCCCCGCTTGGCCGGGTCCTTGCACCCCACAAAACGCGAGGGCTGGCCCGGCTGGGTCCGTCCATAGCAATTGACCGGCACCCGCCCGGCCCTACCTTGGGCGTTCACAGGGCGGACCGGCGGTCCCCCGATCGCAGACACCCCCCACTCGGCCGCAAGGAGCCACGCAAGACGCTTGATGACACAAGAGAGCAGCTCCCCCAAGCGAGCCTACTTCGCCGTTCCACCGACAGGGCGTTTCATCCGCGAGGACCGGTGCCAGACACCCATTGACCGCCTCAAGACCGTCGCCCTGCGGCCACCCATTGACCTCATGTACGCTGCCGGCGCCTTCGAGGCGCAGGAGCTGGAATGCAGGCTCAGGGACTATCCGGCCGAGGACCTAGCCTGGGAGGACTTCGAGCGCGACCTCCGCGAGTTCCGCCCCGATTTCCTCGTCCTCAGCATAACCACGCCCTCCCTGCAGGACGACCTCCACGCGGCCGTGCTCGCCAAGAAGCTGGACCCCAACATCGTCACCATCGCAAAGGGTGCCCACTTCAACACACTCGACATCCAGGCCATGGAGGACTGCCCCGCACTCGACATCGGTCTGCGCGGCGAATACGAAGAAACCTGCCGCGACATCGCCCGCGGCCGGCCCATCGAGCAGATCAGCGGCCTGACCTGGCGCCGCGGAGACAAGGTGGTCCGAAACCCCAACCGGCCCCTCCCGGCCAACCTCGACAGGCTGCCCTTCCCCGCCCGTCACCTGGCACGCAACGATCTGTATATCCGCCCCGACACCGGCGAGGCCCAAACAACCATCGTCACAAATCGCGGCTGCCCCTTCTCCTGTACCTACTGTCTGGCGAATCAGGTCTCCGGCCTGAAGAACCGCTACCGCTCGGTTGAGAATGTAATGGACGAGCTGCGCGAATGCGTCCACCGGCACGGCATTCGTAACTTCCTCTTTCGCTCAGACCTCTTCACGCAGAACAAGAAATGGGTCATCCAGCTCTGCGACCGCATCGTGGAGGAGAGGCTCGACATCTCCTGGGCCGCCAACTCGCGCGTGGATACAGTGAACCCCGATGTGCTTGCCGCCATGAAACGAGCCGGGTGCTGGCTCATCGCCTTCGGCGTCGAGAAGGGGAGCAACGAGGCCTTGGAGCTCATCGAAAAGAAGGCCACTGTGGAGCAGGCCCGCGAGGCCCTTCGCCTGACCCGCGAGGCTGGCATCCGCCGGTCAATCTATATCCTTGTCGGCCTGCCCGCTGACGACCGCCCCACCATCGAACAGGACATCCGCTTCGCCCGCGAACTCGATCCCGACTACCTCGAAATCTTCTACCCCTACCCCTTCCCGGGAACACCGCTCTATCGTGAGGCGGTTGCGGCAGGGCTCCTCGAGGACGGCGCAATCCCCCGCGAGGCATACGGCCTCCCGGCCATGCCCACCCGGCACCTCAGCATCGAGGAACTGGCGAAACTCCGCACCGAATGCCTGCGCCGGTTCTACCTCCGGCCGGGCTTCATCGTCCGCACGCTCGGCCAGACCCGCTCGCCACGCGAGTTCCTCAACTACCTGCGCTACGGGTTCCTGCAGCTCAAACAGTTCGTGACGAACAACTGAAGGCCGTCCTGCATCACCCTTAGGCGTGCAGGGCTCCCCGAACACCCGCAAAGATTCCTGTCCCCCGGAGTGCCCTCCCCGGTTGACGGCCCGGGCCTGATGGAACCAGCTTTCAATCGGACACGCTCCGAGACAGTCTCCAGGCCAGCACTCCATGCACATCCACCTCGCCTACGGTTCGGGACAGGTACCCGTTGACGTCCCCGACAATTGGATCAACGGCCGCTGCTACCGCCCGCGGACGATGGAACCGATGCAGGACATCCGCGCAGGGCTCGACGCCGCACTGGCGGAGCTGCCCGACAATCTTGCCCTCTCCGCCCTTGCCCAGGACAAGACCCGCGCCCTCATCGCCCTGGACTCGACCGCCCCGGAACTCCTCGAAACGCTCCTGCCCCTGATCGTGGAGGCACTGGAAACCCAGGCCGGCATTCCACCGGGCAAGCTCACCCTCCTCTTCTCAAACCCTCCTTGGGGCACCCCCATGCCACCGGGGAAGCTGGTCGGGAAGCTGCCCTCCCGGCTGCGCATGAAGGCCGCGGCCCTCGTCCACGACCCACGCGATTCCGCTCATTGTGCCGAACCGCCCGGGTACGCCGGGCAGTTGCCCCTCCGTGTCAACAAGGCCTACATGGAGGCGCCGCTTCGCATCATTCTCGGCGGGGTGAGGCCGGACATGTTCCTCGGTTTCACCGGCGGGCGAGCCGTCGTGCTGCCGGGACTTGCGGGGGAGGAAGCCCTCTCCGCGCTGACATCCTTCAACAGCATCGCCAGCCGGAATACGCGCGCAGGAAACTTCCGCGACAACCCGTTCCACCTTGCCGGAATGGAGGCCCTCCACGCGGCCGGCTGCGACCTGCTGGTCTCCGCCGTCCTTAATGCCTCGGGTGACATCCATACCATCACCGCCGGTGACCCGCGCCAGTCCCACGTGGCCGCCATGAGCGCGGCCCGGGAAGCCATGGTCGTGAAGGTGAAGGAGCCGATGGACATCGTGGTCACCAGTGGGGGAGGCGCACCCCTCGATGGCACGCTGTGGGACCTCGTTCACACGCTCGGGATGGTCCTCCCGGTACTCAAGAAGGGAGGAACCATCATCGCCGCGGCTGCGCTGGAGAAGGGAATCGGCCCCCCACAATTCGAGGAACTGCTCAGCGGCAACGACAGCATCCGCACCACCCTGCGCCAGATCTCCCTCGCGGACCAGCGAGGCCCGGCACATTGGGTGGCCCAGAAGCTACTCAACATCCTCGAGGAACACGAGGTCATCCTCTACAACACCAACGTGGACGAGGATCTGCTCTGGCGCACAGGCCTCACCCCCGTCCGGGACATCAACGAGGCCATCCTCGGCGCCATGGAAAGCCACGGCCAGCGCTGCAAGATCGTGGCCCTGCCAGACGGACCCCTCGGCATTGGGGAGTTGCTCACCCGCGGCGGATCAGGTGAGCGAAACCCAAGACTCCCAATCCGCGCTTGACTTCAAACCGTCCATCGGGACCATTCCCTCCGCCTTGCCGGTGAAGCTCCGTGCCGGAAGGAAGGAGTTTTCCCCGTTCCCCTTCCCTTCCTGAACGCTGAGCACGCACCGCATCTCCCGGAAGTCCGGTTGGTGGACCGGATGGGGGACCAAACAACCCCAGCATCGAGAGTTGACCCACTGGATTATGAAAGCCCACGCAACGACTCAAAAGCGCAGTGAAGACCTGCCGGAAAAGTGGTACCTCGTGGACGCCGAAGGCCTCGTGGTCGGCCGCCTGGCCGCCCGCATCGCAAAGCTTCTGCGCGGCAAGACCACACCGGACTTCTCCCCACACCTTGATCCACGCGTCCACGTCGTCATCACAAACGCCGACAAGATCGTCTTCACAGGAGCAAAGTGGAAGGACAAGCAGTACATCCACCACTCAGGATGGCGCACCGGGATCAAGTCCATCACTGCAGAGAAGCTCCTCCTGAAGAAGCCCGAGGATATCCTCGCCAATGCCATCCATGGCATGCTGCCGAAGAACCGCCTCGGCCGGAGGCTCAACAAGCACCTGCGCATCTACCGCTCCGGCGAATACAACGGCCAGCACGACGCACAGCAGCCCGAACCGCTCACCATCCGCACACGCGTCCCCAAGAAAAGCGACTGACCCGCACCAATCTGACCACGCCAGACACACGGAGAATCACAGCATATGGCAGCACAACTCGAACAGCACCTCGGAACCGGACGCCGCAAGACCTCCGTGGCCCGCGTCTATCTCCGCCCCGGCAAGGGCAAGATGGTCGTCAACAGCCAGGACTGGAAGAAGTTCTTCGGCGAGCGCCCCAACATTGAGCACTTCATGCGCGCACCACTTCGCGAAACCCAGAGCCTCAGCAAGTACGACGTCGTGGCCAACGTCTTCGGTGGGGGAGTGAACGGCCAGGCCGGCGCCATCCGCCACGCCATCGCCCGGGCCCTGCTCAAGGCAAATCCCGAGTTCCGCATCCCCCTCAAGAAGGCCGGGTACCTCACCCGCGACCCGCGCAAGGTCGAACGCAAAAAGTACGGCCTCCACAAGGCCCGCAAGGCCAGCCAGTACAGCAAGCGCTGATCCCGCAGGCACGAACAAGCAGCCAGCAACAGCACGAACGAACGCCGCCGGACAGCCCCCGGCGGCGTTCTCGTTGGTATCAGTTCAGAAGCGCTTCCTCACAACTGCCGGCCTCGAGGCTCGGGGTGCCTGTCACCCCTCTGAAGCCTGCACCCTGAACCCGGAAGCACGGCATATCTCCGCTTCGACCGGGAACGAGAGCCCGTCCCAGGCCAGCTCCATCCCTTCAGGCAGCTCACGGTTCGTCGCCTCGTGGCCAAGATCGTGGGTAATGTGGGTAAACCACGCCTGTTCGGGTCCGATACGCCGCACCATCTCCACCGCCTGCGCCACGGTCAGGTGGGTGGGGTGGGGGCGATGACGCAGCGCATTCAGGATGAGGAACCGGACGCCCTGCATCTTCTCAACTGTCTCCTCCGGAATCCGGCTCGCATCCGTCACGTAGGCAAAATCTCCGAACCGGAAGCCCAGGACGGGAAGCTCCCCATGCCACACCGGCAGCGGCACGACGCGCAGGCCCGCCACGGAGAAGGGCTCTTCGGGGATAAGTTCAAGATCGAGTTGAGGCAGTCCACCACCCATCTGCCGCGGTTCGAATATGTAATCGAAGCGCCGGCTGACACCGTCCAGGGTCTCCTCCGACCCGTACACCGGGATGGCGTGCCCCTGCTGCCAGTTGTATCCGCGCACCTCGTCCAGGCCACTGATGTGGTCGCTGTGGGCATGAGTCAGCAGTATCGCGTCAATCCGCGCGATACGATGGATGAGCGCCTGTTGGCGGAAATCCGGACCGCAATCCACCAGCACCCCGATGTCGCCATCGTGCAGCAGCACGCTCGTGCGAAGCCGGTTGTCGCGTGGGTCGGACGACGTGCAGACAGGGCACTCGCAGCCAATCACCGGCACGCCGGAACTGGTGCCGGAGCCGAGAACCGTCGCCGTAAGAGTGCGGGCCGCCATGCCTTCCGTCTCCTCCGCCAGAGTGAGCGAGGCCAAATGCC